>JANNQE010000226.1:0-4673 GCA_031441625.1 Planctomycetia bacterium | reverse complement strand
GTGCCGAGCAGGATGTGAATCAGCCCGGCCTTGAAGGCGTCGAAGACACGCTGGTGGCTGCCGCTCTTCGTCATCGTGTCCGAGTCCATCCGCTGAATCACGTACTGCGGGAACAGCTTCTCCAACTCCGCGTGCAACTTCTCCGTGCCCATGCCCTGGTAGCGGATGGCCGTGTGGTTGCACTTCGGGCACTGCGTCATCGGCAGCGTCTCGAACCCGCAGTAGTGGCAGACGAGCGCCGCCTTGCTGCGGTGGAAGGTGAGCGACAGGTCGCAGTGTTGGCACTGGGCGACGTGCCCGCAGTCGGGGCAATGCACGTGCGTGCTGAACCCGCGGCGGTTGAGCAACAGGATGACTTGCCCGCCCGCCTTCACCGCCTCACGGATGCCGCGTTCGAGCGTGCCGCCGATGGCGCGATACTGACCGGGCGTCTTCGGCTCGTGCTTCATGTCCACCAGTTGCACGTCCGGCATCGGGCGGTTCTCGACGCGGCTCGGCAGACTCAGCAACTCGTACTCGGCGGCCGTCGCGGCCCGCCAGCTTTCGAGGCTGGGAGTGGCCGACCCGAGCAGGATGGGCACGTTGGCGAGTTGAGCACGCATCACGGCCACGTCGCGGGCGTGGTAGCGGGGCGTCGAATCCTGTTTGAAGCTGGTCTCGTGTTCCTCGTCGATGACGATCAGGCCGAGCTTGCGGGTGGGGGCGAACACGGCACTCCGCGCGCCGACGACCACGTTGATGTTCCCGGCCGCCACGTGCCGCCAGTACGTCGCCCGCTCGGCGTCGGTCAGGTTCGAGTGCATGACGGCCACCCGCCCGCACCGCCCGCGGAACCGCTCAATGGTCTGCGGGGTCAGGCTGATTTCCGGCACGAGCACGATGGCTTCTTTGCCCGACGCGACGACTTGCTCGATGGCGCGGAGGTAGATTTCGGTCTTGCCCGACCCGGTGACGCCGTGCAACAGGAACGGGTGGAACCCGCCGGCGGTGAGCGCGTGCGAGACGGGTTGCCAGCAGCGGAGTTGGTCGGGGTTCAGCGACAGTTCGGTAGGGTGGTCCGCTCTCGCCGAGAGCGGGTCGGATTCCGACTCTCGGCGAGAGTCGGCCACCCTATCGCTCGCCTCCGGTTCGCGGGTCAGTTCGACCAGCCCCGCCGGCAGCCGTTCCACCCGTTCAACGAACTTCCGCAGCAGCCCCTTGCCCGCCAGCCCGGAGATGATGCCGGTGGTGCAGTCGGCCAGCTTCGCCAGGTGGCCGATTTCGAGCGGCTTGCCCTCCTTCTTCACCCGGTCGAGGACTTGCTTCTGCTTGGCCGTCACGCTCGGCAGGATCGTCGGCAACTTGTCCCGCGGCTGTGCTTCCACGAACGTGACGTTCCGCGTACCGGCTTTGTCCCGCACGCCCGCCGGCACCACCGCGTGCAACACCTGCCCCCACCCGCACAGGTAGTAGTCCGCCATCCAGCGGGTCAGCTTCAGCAACTGGTCGTCGAGCAACGCGGTGTCGTCGAGGACGGCGGAGATGGGTTTCACTTCGCGGATGGGCGGGATGTCGGCGACGCGGATGATGTACCCGGTGGCGTCCTTGTCCCCGCGGCCGAACGAGCAGCTCACCCGCTTGCCCACCCCCACCACGGCCCGCAGGTCTTCCGGCACGCTGTACGTGTAGGCGTGGTCCAGCGGCCGGTCGAACACCACGTCCACGAACAGTTGCGGGGCGGTCTCGACGGGGGCGGCAGCCGGTGCGGGGGTGAGCGTATGCATGGGGGAAAAGGTACGCCAGACCCGGCACCGCCTGCAATGTCGGCTGGGTTCGCCTTGCCCACGGCCGGGCGGTCGGCTATGCCCCGCGGCTGACCCTGGGGGCGGTGTATGCGTCGTTTCGTCTGGCTAGTGGGCTTGCCTCTGGTGGTGCTCGCCGCCGCCGCCGGGTGCAGCAACCGCCCGCTCGCCGGGCTGATGGACAACCTGTTCCCCAGTCGAGGCGGCAGTCGTGCGCCGCGTGACCCGTCACGCCCGACCGACCGCGACCCGCTCCCGCTGGTGCCGGGGTTCGACCCGACGCCGTCCGGCGGCGACGGCTTTCGCCGCGAGGACCTCCCCCGTGGCCCGCTCCCGCCGCTCGACGGTTACCGCCGCGAGGACGTGCCACGCGACCGCGCGCTCCCGCCGCTCGACGGTTACCGCCGTGAGGACGTGCCACGCGGCCCGCTCCCGCCGCTCGGCGCGCCGATCACCCCCGCCCGCCGCGACGACGCCTCGTGGCAGCCGCGGCCCGGCGGCGGGGCCATGCCCCTGCCCGGCAACGGGTGAAGTCGCGGTCGCCCCGAACGCTAGTGCGGGGCTTTGGCCTCCAGCGCCGCCACCCGCCCCTTCAGCTTCTCGATCTCGGCGACCGCTTCGGCGAGCTTCGTTTCCAGTGCCGCTCGCGGTCCCTCGCTCGCGCTTCGGGCGAACGTCGGCGACTCGCTCGCACTTCGGGCGAACACGTCACCACCGCCCCCGTGCTTCGCCCGCTCGGCCGCCAACTCCTCCGCCGTGTGGAATCCGTGCGTGACCACCGCCCCGCGCCCGCCGGGCGTCAGGTACACCACGAAGTTCCGCCGCACCAAATCGCGGAGCAGGGTCCGCAGGGTGTCCAGGTCGGCGATGTCGTCCATGCGGCTCGCCCGGCTCCGCAAGTCGCCTTCCGTTTGCGGCCCCCGCAGCAGCAGTTCGGCCACAATCGCCATCTCGAATTTGTTCACCTTCCACAGGTCGTACAGCAGGTGCCGCCACTTCTCCACCCGCCCGCCCTGCACGCGGTTCACCAGCACCTTGCGGTTCAGTTCCAGAAGCGACTCTTCCACCTCGTCGTCGTCCAGGCTGAGCACCGGCTCGCGGTTGCTCTTCTGGTTGCTCCCGGTCACGAGCGCGTTGATCGTCATCGGATACGTGTCGCCACCGCCCGTCTTCTGCTTCTCGATGAGCACGCCGAGCACGCGGCGCTCCCGCGGGGACAGCGGCTCCCACACGGGTGGCGGCGGGGCTTCGGGTTCGGCGGGCGGGGGCAGGGCGTCCGACATGGGAGAGGCTCCGGGCGTGTTCCGGGGGAAGGATACGAAGTGCCGCCGCTTCATCGAGCGGTGCGGAACCGTCCTGGAGCGGCATCGGAATGGGGCGTAGCGGTCGAGCGCGGCGGACGTGCTGCAGTGCGCGGGGGCGATGACGTGACGAGGCGTGCGGCCGACCACCACCAAGTACACTCGCTCAGCCGAACAGGAGGAGGACGTTCCACGGCGGGGTCTTCTCGAACTCGCAGCCCAGCTCGAAGTGGTCTTCCGTCGGCCGGCAGCTGCGGACGAGGACCGTCACCCACGGGGTGGTGTCGGGGGCGTGCTTGGCCCGCACTTGCAGGGCGATGCCGGCGGCCAAGCCGGTGGCCAGCGCCAGCCGCAGCCCGCCCGTCGAGCGGTCCACCACATACGCCGGGGCCTCCCCGCCGGTGAACGCCGGCGACTGCACCACCACTTCGACAGTCCCGTCTCGCCGCAGCGAGTTCCGCCGGTTGGACGACGTGCCGCCGACCGCCAGGCCCGCCTCCGACGATTTGATCTTCGGCAGCCTCAGCCCCTTGTTCCGGCGGCTGACCACCAGCAGCGTGACCATCAACGCCGTCGCCAGCACGATGAGTGCGGGCAACAGGTACGGCAGGGAGTCGGACAACAGGGTGCTGAAGTTCATGGCGGTGCCGCAACGTTCGGGGCGAGCGTCTCACAACCGTAGCACGCCCTACGACTGGCCGTCGGGTCGTTCGAATAATTTCCGCGTGGCGCGAACGTTCAGGTGCGGCCGAACTGCTTGTCGAGCTGCTGGCGGCTGAACAGCAAACTGGTCGGCCGCCCGTGCGGGCAGTGGTGCGAGTCGTCGGCCAACTGCCGCAGCACGAGCAGGTGGGCGATCTCGTCTTGCGTCAGGCGGTCGCCGGCCTTCACCGCCGCCTTGCACGCCATCGTGGCGAGCAGGTGGTCGAGCAGCGCCTCCTTGCTCGGCGGGCGGTCCTTCGTCATCAGGTGGTCGATGACGCCTTGCAGGATGACGGCCGGCGGGCGGCGCGACAGCAGCGTCGGGTAACTGCCCAGCAGGATGGTGTTGCCGCCGAAGTCGGACACCTCCAGGCCCAACTCGGCGAGCTGATCTTGCACTTCCAGCACCAGCGCGGCTTGCTCCGTCGGCAGGTCGATCGGTTCGGGGATGAGCAGGCGTTGCACTTCCAGCTTGCCGGCGCGGACCCGCCGGCGGAGTTGCTCGTACAGGATCCGCTCGTGCAGCGCGTGCTGATCGATCACGAGCATCCCCTCGGGCGTTTCGAGCACGATGTAGGCGTCGTGAACTTGCAGAGCCGAACCGGGGGCCAGGGCGGGCAGCGGGAAGGGGGGCAGTTCTTGGTGAACCCCGGCGGTCATGCCGGGGGTGCTTGCGCCATCAGAGACCTCACCCCCCGGCCCCCTCTCCTCATCCGTTAGCCCGACGCGCGAGCGAGGGTCGAGAGAGGGGGGGGGCAACGCGGGCACGTGGCTGGTGTCATCGCCGCGCGGGTTCGACCGGGCCGCGGCCCCCCGCCCCAACAACCGGCGCAAGTAGGAAGCGGTTGCGCCGTGTAAAACCCCCACAACAAAAAATGAGATGGGGGCC
>JANNQE010000225.1:0-7908 GCA_031441625.1 Planctomycetia bacterium | reverse complement strand
GTCTCGTTCGCCCCATTCCCCAGGGCTTCCGCCCTGGGCTACGGACGCCGGCCGCTTCGCGGCGGTGGGCGGCCGTCCTCCGACAACAGCCAAACCCTCCCAACACGAAAGACGCTCACCCGCCACCGAGTGGGGCAAGATGTCGTCGTGCCCTCAAGCTTGGTAGGGTGGGTCGGCGCGACGGAAGCTGGCGCAGGACCCACCCCTCTCAAACCTGACCACTGAGCCGCCCATCGTGCCAGCCAACCCTGGCAAGATGACATCTTGCCCCACTTCACACCCGCCCGCCGGCACATTTTCCCCGCACTTCCCGCGCAAGCACTTTCGCCAAGTTCAAAGGCCGAGTTGACAGCACCGTCGGAGTGGGTATGCTCCGCCCCCCGAAAGTCCTGTGCGGTGGGCTTGCGCCACCAGCGACACTCCGGAAGTCGTCCCATGGCATCACGCCCCGACTCGTTGTCTCGTCTCGGCGTGGAGCAGCTCGAACGGCGAGACGTGCCGACGGCCGGTGCTTGGATGGTGGAGCCGTTCGACCGCCCGGCGGCCGTGTCGGTGTTGCCCGCCAACTGGCAGCAGTGGTCGTCCGACACGACCGTCCCGCCGGTGTTCGAGGTGGATCAGGCCGGCACCGGGTTGGGCGGGCAGGGGCGGCTGGTGGCCGACGCGACGAGCGTGACCGCCGGGCGGGCGTGGCTGAACACCATCTACTCGGCCGACGTGGAAGCCTCCGCCGGCGTGTTCCTGAGCAACATCGCACAAGCGCAGCTGCTCGTCCGCGGGCAGGACCTGGGGTCGGCCACGCCCAGCTATTACGCGGTCGGCGTCAGCCGCGGGGTGAGCGTCGAGCTGCTGCGGGTGGTGAACGGGCGGACGACGGTGCTGGGTACGGTGAAGTCGGACGTGTGGCTGAGCGGCAAGTGGGTGACGGTGAAGCTGCGGGCCGACGGGGACCAGATCTCGGCGCTCGTCCACCGCGGGGACACGAACCAGTACCTGAACGCGGCCGGCGAGTGGGTGGGCACGCCGACGGCCGCACTCGTCCGCACCGACACGGGCGTCCGCGGCGGCGGCAACGTCGGGTTCGCCCGCCCGACGGGGGTGGCCGGGGAGATCCCGCTCGACAGCCTGAAGATCGGCCCGGCCGCCACCGGCATCAACACGCCGCTGCGGGAAGTGCGGTTCGACACGCCGGGGGCCGAACTGCCGGGCGGGTGGGCCAGTTGGTCGAGCGACGGGGCGAGCACGTTTGCGGTGCAGGAGGACGAGACGCTGGTGGTGAGCGGGCGGAGTTCGAGCGTGGCCCGCGCGTGGATGACCCAGCCGGTGCCGACCGACAGTCAGGTGTCGGCGTCGCTGTACGCCGACAGCCTGGTGCCCGGCGGCCTGTTCGCCCGCGGGTCGTGGGTGAACAGCAACCGCTTCACCGGGTACGAGGTGACGGTGGTGCGGGGGCTGGAGGTGGAGCTGTGGCGGGTGGCGAACGGCACCCGCACGTCGCTCGGCAAGCTGAGCACGGACGGTTGGCAGAGCGGCCTGTGGGTGCAAGTGTCGCTGGTGGCGAAGGGCAACCAACTGCGGGTGCAGGTGTACCGCTCGGACAGCGGCGAGTACCTGAGCGGGGACGGCACGTGGGACCTGTCGCCGGCGTGGGCGCTCGCCCGCACCGACTCCGGGGTGACGAGCGGCGGGCTGGCCGGGCTGTCGAGTGGGCCGGGGTCGGCGGCGGAATTGCAACTCGACAACTTCCTCATCACCACCGCCCCGGCCGACCTGACTCGCGCCGGCGTCATCCCCACCGAGCAGGACAAACTCGGCGGCGTGACGGCCCCACCCGTGCCCCCGGCTCCGCCCGCTCCGCCCGTGCCTCCGGCTCCGCCCGTGCCACCGGCTCCGCCCGCTCCGCCCGTGCCACCGGTTCCGCCCGTGCCACCGTCGCCCGTGTCGCCGCCGACTTCCACGGTGCTGCCGACCGTGCCGCGGAAGTTCACGCACGTCCGCGTCGCCCAACTCGCGTACTTCGGCAACCCGATGGGCGCGTTCGAGCAGAAGTTGCTCAGGGATGGCGTCGATCTGGTGGTGCCGAACCTGAGCTACATCGACCAGATCAACCGCGTCAGCCCGAACACGCCGTCGCTGGTGTACACCAACGTGTCGAACGTGTACCTCGGCCTACTCACCGACTGGCTGGCCTACGCCGACCGCAACAAGCTGGACCGCGAGGGCCTGTTCTTCCACGTGAACAAGGCGACCACGTTCTTCGGCCTGAGTGCGTCGGCCGTGCCGGTCAACCAGTTCTGGGGCGTGTTCCGCGGGAGCGACGCCACCGGGTGGACGAGTCTGACGACCGAGGCGCGGAACGTCGGCACCCCGTTCAAGTTCGGCGGGGTGGGCGAGGCGGTGGCCGTCGGGTTCACCGAGAAGTTCCGCGAGATCAACGCGGACGTGTCCGCCGGGGCCGGCAGCGGGTGGCGGGCCGAACTGGAGTATGTGACGGCCGTGGACGCCGCCGGCAAGCCGACCCGGTGGGCCAAGTTGAACACCATTTCCGACACCACCGCCGGCCTGACCCGAGACGGCCGGCAGACGTTCGACCCGCCGCGGGACTGGGTGCCGGCGAGCGTGAACGGCTCGGCCCGGCTGTTCTACGTGCGGTATCGCACGACCGCCGGCACCGCCGCCACCGCCCCGAACGTGAACACCCTGCTCGGCCGCGACTACGCCAACCACAACGGCACCCAGGGCACCATCCCGGCCTTCGACCGCACTGCCGACGCCGACGGCGACGGCTACCTGAACGACGCCGAGTACGCCCGCCGCCGCACCGGGCACGAGGCCCGGTTCGTGTACGAGAGCCGCCTGACGTACCCGTACTACGGGCCGAACCGCTACGCCACCAACCCGGCCTCGCCCGCCCTCGCCCGGTGGAGCATCGACTACCACAAGCGGTTCCTGGCGGCGTACCCGAACGCGGACGGGTTCTTCGTGGACAACAGCACCGGCCGCTTCCCCGTGGACCCGGCCGGGCTGGTCGAGCCGCTGGGCGACTACGCCGAGAGCTACGGCCGCACGCTCGGCCAGATCAACGCCGCGCTGGGTCCGAAGTGGCTGCTCACCAACTCGGCCGGCGGGGGCAGGAGCGTCGAGCCGCAGATCAAGTACGGGGTGTCGTACCTGGAGGAGTTCGCCCTGCGGCCGCTGGCGTCGAACCAAGTGCAGTTCGAGGACCTGGCCGCCCTCCTCCGCGCCCGCCGGACGCTCTCGGCCGGCCGCGGGTACGAGATCCTGGACAGCCTGGCCCGCGGGGCCGACGCAGCCGACCCGCGGATGATGACCTCGACGCTCGCCATGTACTACCTGCTGGCCGACCCGAACCTGTCGTTCCTGATGATCAACGGCGGGCAGGAGCCGAGCACCAGTTGGACGCGGCACTGGACCGAAGCCATCCGGTTCAACGTGGGCAAGCCGACGGGCGACCACAAGCTGATCGCCGAAGGCAACGACCCGACGAACAGCGGCCTGCGGTACAAGGTGTTCGGCCGCGAGTACCAGAACGCGCTGGTGCTGTACAAGCCGCTCAGCTACACGAAGGGGACGAACGGCACCCTGGCCGACGCCACCGCCACCACGCACCAGTTGAACGGCTCGTACCGGGTGGTGCGGAACGACGGCACCCTCGGCCCGGCCGTCACGTCGATCCGGCTCCGCAACGGCGAAGGGGTGACGCTGGCGAAGGCGAGCGCGCCGACCACCACGCCGCGGGTCGTGTAGGGCGGGTCGAGCGGCCGGCGGGAGCATTCACCGAGACGTGGCGTGGGGCAGGGGGGCATCGCGACGGAAATCACCCGGCCGCGCTGACCCGCCGCCGACCACCCGTGCGTGATTTGCGGCGGGGCGTCGCGGCCGGCGGTTCGACCCTCGTCGCCACCCGCTCCGTCGTGTTCGTGGCCGTTTTCCCCGGCCGCTCGACCCGCCCTACCCGGCCTTCGGCGGTTCACCGGCGCACGCGAGGTCGCTTCCGGATCGTCCTTCCGCGATGTGCTTTGGCACCTTCACGCCCACCACATCCCACGCGAGGCCTGCGAGCTGTAGCACGCGCACGAAGGTGAACGTCAAGTCGATTTCCCACCAGCGGTGCCCCTGCGAACACGCTCGCGGCGCCGCGTGGTGGTTGTTGTGCCAGCCTTCGCCGTTCGTCAGCACGGCGACGAACCAGTTGTTGCGGCTACCGTCGTGGGTGTTGTAACTGCGGTAGCCCCAGCGGTGCGACGCGGAGTTCACCAGCCACGTGATGTGCCACACGTACACCGTGCGAACGATCACCGCCCACAAAAACCACTGCACCCCGAACTGCACCGCCCCCGCGGTGTCGAAGAACGCGAAGCCCGCCCCGAACCCGATCGCCGTGAGCAACACCACGTGCGCGGCCCACACGAACAACCACTGCTCGCCGCGGTGCAACTTGCGGAGGAACCGGTCGCCCATCAGGTCGGGCACGTACTTGGCGTAGGTGTCGAGCTGTTGCCGTCGGTCGTCCGCGGTGTAGATCCACTCCATGTGACCCCAGTAGAAGTGATCTTGCGGGCTGTGCGGGTCCCCGTCTTCGTCGCTGTGCTGGTGGTGCATCCGGTGCGTGCACACCCACCACAGCGGCGACCCTTCCATGCTGCACACGCCGAACAACACCCACAGGCGTTCGAGAAACTTCGGGAACTTGGCGGCGGAGTGCGTCAGCATGCGGTGATAGCCGAGGTTGATGCCGAGCGAGCCGAAGATGAAATTCCCGATCAGAAGAACGAGGATTCCCCACCACGCGAACGTGTACGGCAGGAAGGCGAGCGGTACGAGCGCATGAATCGACACGATGGCCGCGAGGAACCAGAAGACGCGGCGCTTGCGTGCCCGAACGGCGGGCGTGGGAACGGCGGCGGTTTCGGGTGGGGTTGGAACGATCGGGGCAGGGGTGGATGCGGCGGGAGCGGGAACCGTACTCAACGGAATGTCCTCAGGGACGGCGGGAGGTTGCGAGCAGAAGTGTCCTTATTCGATCTTTCCAGACTACACGAACCGGCCGGGGTTGAAAACGCCATCCGGGTCGAGGGTCCGCTTGACGGTCCGCATCACCTCGCGGTCGCCGCGGTCCTTGCCCCAGACGGGAAGAACCGCCTTCCACGCCGGCGGACAACGGCGGACGGTCACGTTCCCGTTGGCGGAGGTGAGTTTGGTCAGTTCGGCGATGGCGGACGAGATGCGTTCGACGCCGAGTTCGGTCGGCAGGTGAACCCAAACGACGCCGCTGCCGGCGTGTGCGTGGACCGTCGCGGGGTAGGCCATCGTCGCCCCCAAGACCGTCGCCACACCGCTCGGCGTGGTGGTCACTTTCAGCGTGACGTGTTCATCCCGCGGTTGCTGTGCGGCGGTGAACGTGTCGAACACACTCGTGGCGGTCGTGTGATCGACGCGGAACCCGCGGGCGGGTGAACCAGCCAACTCCTTCTCCAGCGTCCGCACCTGCCAGTCCACCGTGCCGGCCTTCTCCTCGAACCCGCACGCGATCACCCACGGCTCGCCGGCGTTCGTCACCTCCACCGCCATCGGGCGGGATTCGCTCGCGTGCAGGCGGTCGAGAGTCGGCCCGACCGCCGCCCCGCTCACACTGAACGTGACGACCGCCGTCGCTTCCGGCTTCGGCTTCACCTTCAGCGTCAGTTGCGTGATGACGCCGAGCGTGCCGAGCGCGCCGGTGTGCAACTTCATCAGGTCGTACCCGGCCACGTTCTTGACCACCCGCCCGCCGCCCTTCACCTCCACGCCATCGTCGGTCACGACACTGATACCCAGGATGTAGTCGCGGAAGGTGCCGTGCCCGAGACGCCGCGGGCCGCTGACGTTCGCCGCCACCGCCCCGCCGACGGTGGCCGTGTCCGGGTTCGGCACGTCGATGGGCAGCCACTGGTTTTCGGCCGCCAGCACCTTCGCCAACTCCGCCATCGTGACGCCGGCCTGCACGGTGATGGTCATATCGCGGGCGGCGTGCTCGATCACCGCGTTCAAGCCGCGGGTGTCGATGGCGATGCCCGGTTTCGTTGGCACCAAGCCCAGGTCGAGCGTGGTCCGCCCGCCGACCGGGTACACGGCCTGCTTGCTCGCCCGCGCCTCGCGGACCAACTCGCACACTTCGGCCACGGACCGCGGCCGGCGGACGGGCATCGGGCCGAACCCGTCGATGAACAACTCGTCGGACATGACCAGACCCGGAGCGGAGGCGGACACGAACAGCTATAATGCAACTTTTCCGCCCCAGCGACAGCACCATGAGCCGACCACCCGCCCCCGAACTGCTCGCCCCGGCCGGCGATTGGGAGGCGCTGCGGGCCGCCGTCGCCAACGGTGCCGATGCCGTCTACTTCGGGCTGTCGGCGTTCAACGCCCGCGCCCGCGCCCACAACTTCACGCTCGAAGAGCTGCCGGAGGTGATGGCCTTCCTGCACGCCCGCAACGTCCGCGGGTTCGTCACCCTGAACGTGCTCATCTTCGCCGACGAGATGGACGAGGCCACGCGGTTCGTGATCGCGTGCGCCGATGCGAGTGTCGATGCCGTCATCGTGCAAGACCTCGGCTTGGTGAAGCTCATCAAGGCCATCGCCCCGACGCTGGCGGTTCATGCGTCCACGCAGATGACGCTGACCGAACTACGGGGCATCGAGTTCGTGACGCGGTTGGGCGTCGAACGGGTGGTGCTCGCCCGCGAACTGAGCCTGGACGACATCCGCAAAGTGACGAGCGGCACTGACACGCCCGTCGAGGTGTTCGTTCACGGCGCGCTGTGCGTGGCGTACAGCGGGCAGTGCTTGACTTCCGAAGCGCTCGGCGGGCGCTCGGCGAACCGCGGGCAGTGTGCCCAGGCGTGCCGGCTGCCCTACGAGATGCTCGTGGACGGCCAGCCCCGCGACCTCGGCGACAAGGCGTACCTGCTCAGCCCGCAAGACCTGGCCGCGTATGAACTGATCGCCCCGCTCATCGAAGCCGGTGTGATCTCGTTCAAGATCGAGGGCCGACTGAAGGGCGGGCCGTATGTCGCGGCGACCACCGGCATGTACCGGAAGGCCATCGACGCCGCCCTGGGGAATCAGCCGTTTTCACCCACCCGCCGGGCCGAACTCGACCTCGCCCAGACGTTCAGCCGCGGCCTCACGCACGGCTTCCTCGACGGCGTGAACCACCAACTGCTGGTCCGCGGGCGGTTCCCCAAGAGCCGCGGCATTCGTGTGGGGAAGGTGGTCGGCTTCTTCAAGAACGAGGTGCAGATCGACCCGGCCGAGACGGTGCCCGATCTCCTCAAGGCCGGCGACGGCTTGCTGTTCGACCTCGGCACGCCGGAGGCGCAAGAACCGGCCGGGCGGGTGTGGGGGGTGCGACGACACGGCGGGAAATACGCGGTGGCGTTCGGGGCCGGGGCGGTGGACTTCAGCCGCATCCCGATCGGCTGTGACGTGTGGAAGACGGACGACCCGGAGTTGAAGAAGCGGTTGACGCAAACGTACTCGCAGGACAAGCCCGCCCGCCGCGAGCCGCTGCACGCCACCCTCGCCGGGGTGGTCGGCGGCGCACTCACCCTCACGCTCGCCACGGACACCGGTCTGTCAGTGTCCGTGACATGGGCCGGACCGTTGCAGGTGGCGACGAAACGCGCGACGACACCCGACGAGGTGCGGGAGCAACTCGCACGCCTCGGCGACACGCCGTTCGAGTTGACCGATTTGACCGCCGCGATCCCCGCCGGAGTGCTGGTGCCGAAGAGCGTCCTGAACGACCTGCGGCGACAGGCGGCGGCGGAGTTGATGGCGAAGCGGGTGAAGCGACACCCCGTCGTCGCCGCGAGCTTGCGAGCGCCTTCCGGGTCACGCTCGC
>JANNQE010000224.1:0-3827 GCA_031441625.1 Planctomycetia bacterium | reverse complement strand
CCCGACCGCTTCCAGGCGTCGACCAATGCTCGCCAGGCGCGGACCTTCTGGGGACGGTGTGTTGACATGCCGGAGTTCTCACACGGGAAAACTCACAGACTACCCGACCCTGCCAGGCGTCATTTCGCCGGACGCGTACGTGCCACCTGCAATCCCAGCACCACAGTTCATAACAGGCTCTAGGTGAACCATTTTGTGTTGCGCGGGACGGCGGGGAGGTTCTGATGGGTGAACCGGCGGAGTCATCCGCCGGGTTGGTGCCACCACCCCGCCCGCGCCGCGTGAGCCTGGATGTGGTGTGAGGGTAGCGAGTGTGGTAGAATTCCATCGCCGATAGTCGGAGCGGTTCGCCCATGAAGCTGTTCCGACTGATGAAAGTGGATGCCGACGGCAAACCGTTGATCGGCACCGGGTCTATGATGCTCGGTGTTCGCCCGGCCGATCCGAATCAGCCGAACAAACGCGCAGACGTGCTGGCGGTGACGGGAGTCGATGTGGTGAAACCCGGTGACGGCGGCCTGTCGTGCTACACCGACCCGTCGGCCATCACCATTCAACCGAAGAAGTGTGGGCTGTATTCGATCGAGGTGGCCGATCTGCCCACAGAGTTGCTACCTCAACCTGCCGGTGTGCCTCATTTTCACATCGAGCCGACCCGAGACCTGACTCTGGATCAGCTTCAACAATTACTGGCGGACACCCGTGACCTTTGGCAACGAGAGGATGGAGGGACCGGATCATGATCACGCTCGACGCCGTTCGTACCGCGCTCTCCGCGGCCGACCCGTACACCCGCATGGACGAATTGGTTCGTGCGGAAATGGCTGCGGGGCACAAAGTGAAGGAGATCGTCGAACAGTTCAAGCCTGTCGTTGACAACGCTCTCGAAACGCAGGGCTTGTCCGAAGACAGCGAGGAAGCGCTGCTCGGCACGCTCGACGCGCTCATGGGGAGCTGTCGGGCGGATCAACGCTACGTGGACCCGCCGAACACATCGTTGCCGACCGAAGCAGAGATCACCAAACTGCCGCGATGGGCACGTGTGGCATTTGCGGCGAGGTGTGCGAGAAGGGTGCAACCGCTGTACGGCACGAACACGCCGCCACCTATTCCACGATACATCGAGGCCATCAGCCGGGCGATTCGATTGGCAGAATCGTGTGCGGCCCAGGCCTCCGTCGAACCAATTGAGTTCACTACCGCCGTTTCGGATGCGTACAGCGCTCGGGTCGGTACGTCTGACCCTTCATACTCGGTGGCGCGGGCGGCGATGAACGCGGCCGACTGCCCCCCAAAACCTGCTGAGGCTGCGGAGATTGTGAGGCAGGCTGTTGATGCTGCAAACCAAGCAGTGAGTGCAGTCACGAGCATCGCGTCGGATCTGCGGCGCGATTTCGATCAACTCCTCAATCTTGCGTTGACAGATCGATGGCACGCCTCCACCCCTGTCCCCCCCGAAGTGTTCGGTCCGCTGTGGCCCGAAGGTCCGCCGAAAGGTTGGCCGGTCGATCCGGATGCCCGCAAACACACCGACATCGCGATGGAAACTGTGACTGGTGACGGTCTCGAAGAACGGATCGTGGAAGACGAGGTGGTCAACCTGTTCAATGCGATGAACCACTACCACATCGCACGAGGTGGCCAACCCCTTTCGCTCGAAGACTTCCAACCGCTGATCTCGGCACTCGTGCCGGCGGGGGTGTGACATGGCCGAACTCGCCAGCTTGAAACTTCAGTTGCGGCTCTCCCCGTCAGAAGGTGAGCCGGACGCGGCACTGCTCGATGACGTGATCCGGCTCGTGAAGCAAGCCGTTGCAACGCCGCCCGTCCCCGTCCTCGACGCCCCAGCAGGGGAGTTCCATGCCCCGACCGACGACGAGCAAAAGGCACTCGCCGGTTTGGAATCGAAGATCAAGCACCGCATCGAACAGGCCAGTGCCGAGAGCCGCCAGCAGGTCGAGCAGCGGGCGGCACTGATCCAGCAACCCGACGGCGATGTGAAAGTGCGAGAGGCGGCGTTGCTCGCGGCCCAGCAGGTCGTCAGCGCAGTCCACCGTGCCATGCTCCGGGGTGTGATCGTCAGCACTCCCGAACCCACCAGTTGACAATTACACCTTGGGGAAGTCGGTGGTGATCTCGAACGTGCCGTCGGGCAGTGGGGTGCGTTTGTAGTCGCCGAACAGGTTCGGGGCGTCCTTCACCAGCACGTCCAGAAGCACGTTCGCCAGCTTGCGGATCTCCGGCTCGGCGTGGACGCTCCCTCGTTGTTCCAGGAAGTGACGCAACGCACGGGCGTTCGCCGTCACGGTGATCTTCGTTTCGGTGGCGTTCGGCAGCACGCTCCGAGCCGCTTGCCGGGCCGTCTTGCGGCGGGTGGTGCGGTCGGCATCGGGCGGCAGCATCGCGGCGGCGGCCGCTGCGGGGTCTGCCAACTTGGTGTTCAGCAGTTCGGCCAGTTTCACATATGCGGCGTGGGCGTGGCTCACCGCCTCGTGCCACACGGCGTGCATCTCCGGATCGCTGGCGATGATGTCCGGCTCGACGTACTCGGCGACGGATTCGTCCACGTAGCGTTGACTCAACTGCGAATAAGCCCAGCCCGCGCGATGTCGGACCAACTCGTGCGTCAGGCTGCGGCTCAGCCCGGTGAGCAGGAACGTCCAGACGGCGTGCTCGAACACCGACCCGTGACCCACCTCCTTGATGTGCCCCAGGTACGCCGCATTCCCGCCCGGCCGCGGCTTCGCGTAAGACATGTAACAGACTCTGCCGGCCGTCTCCGTGATCACCTCCGACGCGACCGTCGAATCCGACGACCACGTGACACCGTGGTCCGCCAGGAAGCGGTCGAGTTCGCCCTGCTGGAGCGTCTGCTTGCTCAGCAGGTAGACGGTCGGGTCGGCGATGACTCGCAGGTCGCTCATGACTTCGATCCGGTCGGCGGACATGGTTCCGGCCCCGAGGACAACAGCCATTCATCGGCCGGGCGGTCACGGCTGGTGTAGGCGGATCGGGCGGAGTCGTCGCGGGTCGCGGAAGTGGTGCCGGTTGTATCGGCTTCACCACCCGCTCGACCTGAGTGGGGGGAACGCGATTCGGGTCGGGTGCCGCCCGCCGGCCACCACATACCGGCGGCGTCCGCCCGTATGTTAACGGCGTTCTTACCAGGCGCGACCCATGCCCCTCGTCATCAAGCGCGTTGCCCAACTGAAGTCGGCCGACGACCTGCGGGCGCACCTGCAATCCGTGGGGGCCGACCTGCCGTTCGACGAGCAACTGACGCCGAACGGCCCGCTCGCCCAACCCGTCACCCTGAACGGCCGCACCATCGGCAACCACTTCTGCGTCCTACCGATGGAGGGGTGGGACGCCAACCCGGACGGCACGCCGAGCGAGTTGACCGTCCGCCGCTGGCGGCACTTCGGCCGCAGCGGGGCGAAGCTCATTTGGGGTGGTGAAGCCGCGGCCGTGCGACCCGACGGCCGGGCGAACCCGAACCAGTTGGTCATCTCCGCCGCGAACGCCGCTTCGCTCGCCGACCTGCGCCAGACCCTGGTCAGTGAGCACGCGACCGCGTTCGGCCGCACCGACGACCTGATCGTGGGGTTGCAACTCACGCACTCGGGGCGGTTCGCCCGGCCGAACGACAAGAAAAAAATGGAGCCGATGACCCTGTACCGACACCCGGTGCTGGATCGCAAGTTCGGCCTGAGTGCGGATCACCCGGTGGTGACTGACACCGAGGTGTCACAACTCGTCGCCGACTTCGTGACGGCCGCCAAGATCGCCGCCGACTGCGGGTACGACTTCGTGGACGTGAAGCACTG
>JANNQE010000223.1:0-3483 GCA_031441625.1 Planctomycetia bacterium | reverse complement strand
GAACCGGGAACGCAGTGACCGGGTGGGCTATTTCAACCGCACCCGGTCACTGCGTTCCCGGTTCCATCGTCACGTCTTCGCCGGCGGCTTCTGCAAATACTCCGGCAGTTTCTTCGCGTCCAGTTCCACCTTCGCCCCGGTCTTCGGCACGTCCACGCCGGCCGCCCACAGGATGCCATTCACGACGAACCGCCGGTAGCCTTCCTCCGCGAAGCTGGCGTGCAGGTGCCCGCCGGTGAACGTGAACGCCCGCCCGCCGCCCGGCCGATCGTAGGCCCACGCCACCACGTCGTTGTCGCCCTTGAACTTGTCCGCCGCCTTCGGGTTGGTCGTCTTCAGCAGCGGGGTGACGGTCTTGTCGGCGGTCAGCTTGTTGTGCGTCAGCCAGCCGTCATCGATCTTGAACGCACTCACCCCGCGGAAAATCGGGTGGTCGCCGAACTCCTTGAACTCGTGAACCCAGTGGGCGCGCTGCCCGCCCTCCTTCGCCCACGCCCCGCCGGCGAGTGCCTTCGCGCGGTCGGTCCAGTCCTTCGGGTAGTCGGCCAGTTGGTGCAGTTGAACCACGCCCGCCCCGCCGTCGGCCAGCTTGCCCACCTGCTTGAACCGCTCGCCGACGAGCAGCGGGTGCTTCTCCGCGCCGTCGGCGAACAGCACCACCGCGGCAGCCCCGGTCAGCGTGTCGTCCTTCTTCGGCCAGTCCACCGCGTACACCGGGGCCACACCGTCGGTCTGCTTCAGCAGGTCGAACAGGACCGCACACGCGGCCTCGTAGTCGTGCTCGCCCGGCTTGAAGTACCCCGACCCGGCGATCACCACGACCTTCTTCGCCTTCGGGTCTTTCGGCAGTTCTTCCACCGGCGGGGCGGACAGCGCGACCGCGGGCAGCAGGGCGAGGAAGAGCAGGGAGTGGCGGGACATGGGATGCTCCGGGGGGAGATTGGCGAGCGGCCCGCGTGAGCGGGCTGGTTGTTCTAGGACCAGGGAGCTTACGCCCCCCGCTCGCCGGGAATTACGTATTCGACTGCGTGCGCCTCCGCCTCGGTCGGCACGTCGAGGCGGCTGAACATCCGCTCCCACGCCGACTCGGGCACCACCTTCAGCCGCTCGCGGTTCTGTTGGCGGATGACCGGGATCGGCGGCTCCACGTACACCACCCGCAGGCGGGCCTTGTACCCGGCGGCCAGGTCGATCAGCTTGCCGCGGATCAGGCGGCTGATGCTGGTGGCGTTCCACACGAACCCCTGCCCGCGGCGGAGGTGCTCCCGCGCGCGTTCATAAGCCAGCGTGATGACCCCCGCCTGGTCGTCCGTCGGCGTCACGTCCAGTTCCTCGCGGATGTCGTCGAGCGACACCATCGGCACGTCGGCCCGGTGCTTCGCAATCCACGTGCTCTTCCCGCTGCCGGGCAGTCCGCACATCATCGTCACCTCGCACACCGTGTCGTCGAACAGGTGCAGGCTCGGGTGGGCCGACTCGGTGCGGAAGTATTCGAACCGCGTGTGGGCGTTCGGGAAGGCGAACGGCGCGTCGTAGCAGCCGACCTCGCGGCAGTAGTCGGGGAACATCTGGATGCGGGCGAGCGTGTCCTGCTCGATGGTGCAAATCCGCCCGCGGTGGTCGGCCTCGGCGAAGACGGCCAGCAGGTCGAACCGGCAGGCCACCCGCGCGCGAATGACCGCCCGCGGCGGGTCGGGCTTCTCCACATACGTGACCGGCAGGCCGTGCCACCGCACCAGCCCGCAGATGTCCTCACGCACGCGGAAGGGCGTGCCGTGCGGGGCGAAGTGCGGGTCGTCGGTGAGCAGCCGGCGGGCCTTGGACACGCCGCGGACGGCGTGCCCCGGCGAGCGGATGCGGCCGTCCTCCTCGCGGGTGGTGTCGGGTTTGCAGATGTCGTGCAGCAGCCCGACGGCGAAGAGGACGTTCCGCTCCTCCTCGGGCAGCGCGCGAAACGCCGGCAGTGCGGCCAGTTCCTTCAGCACCATTTGCACGTGCGTCCACACGTCGCCTTCGGCGTGAAACGCGGGGTCTTGCGGGCAGTCGGCGAGCGGGGCGAGCCACGGGAAGGATCGCAGCAGTTCGTCGCCGTCCACGGCCCAGTGCGGCGGGGCGGGGCAACCGGGGAGGGTCCAGGCGTCGGGCATGACATCACCACGGGCGGGGAAACTACCAGACCGGACACGCGGGCGGGGGAGAGGTTCCGTGTTCCGCCGGCGGGGAATTTCCAACAGCACCCGACACCGGCCGTTGTACAATCCGAATGACTGTCCGGTCCGCCCCCTCCCCCGATTCCGGAGACACGCAATGCTTGCCTCGCGTTGGCCCGTGCTCGCCGCTGCCGCGTTGTTCGCCCTCGCCCCCCCGTCGCCGGCCCAAGAGAAGCCGAAGGTGGAGAGCGAGTCCATTCAGTTCGAGTCGGCCGACGGGGTGCAACTGCAAGGCACCATGTACAAGGCCATCATGACCGGGGCGGACAAGCTGGTGGAGGCCAAGGCCGAGGCGGACGCGCCGGTGGTCATCCTGCTGCACCCGTACCTGGGCGACACGACGGCGAAGGAGTGGGACGGGCTGGCCGTGGCGCTCGCCGCCCGCGGGCTGCACGTGCTGCGGTTCGACTTCCGCGGGCACGGCAAGAGCACGGTCATCGACAAGAAGTTCTGGGACACGCCCCTGTTCCCCGAGAACACGAAGGTGTTCCCCATCGTGAAGGGGAAGCCGCTGCCGGTGAAGCTAGAGAACGCCCAGATGAAGAACGAGAAGGGGTACTGGCCGGTGCTGGTGAACGACGTCATCGGCGCGCGGGTCATGCTCGACCGGCTGAGCGACGACCGCAAGCTGAACACGTCCACCGTGTACGTGATCGCCGTCGGCGACGCCGCCCCCCTGGCCATGATGTTCGTGGCGGCCGAGTGGACCCGCCCGCAGACGCTGACCGAGGCGCAGGCGAAGGTGTTCCGCCAGTTGCCCCTGCTCGAGCCGAACACGCGGGAGACGCCGGCCGCGAAGGACATCGCCGCCGCCATCCTGGTCGCCCCCACCTACCCCGTCTCGATCACCGAGAAGCACATCACCACGTGGGCCAAGACCTACACCGAACTGCGGGACAAGACGGCCGTCCTGTGCATCCACGGCGACGGCGACGCCGCCGGCAAGAGGTTCAGCAACTCCCTGGTGAACGACATCCTGATCGCCAAACCGCGGCCGGGGTCGACGCTGACGAAGCTCAACTTCACCCTCGCCCGCGAGCTGAAAAGCTCCAAGCTGACGGGCGTGGACCTGCTCAACCCGACCAAGTCGCCGGACACCGAGAAGTACATCGTGGAGTACCTGACCGCCATCGAGAAGGACCGCAAGAGCCTGACCCGGGTGACCGGCCGCAACTACAAGGACTCGCTCTACCTGTCGCCGAGTAGCCTGGGCGTGGCGGTCAAGCCGTAGGCGGCGGCCGTTCGTTGGAACCGCGACCGGCAGGGAGCGGGT
>JANNQE010000222.1:0-3617 GCA_031441625.1 Planctomycetia bacterium | reverse complement strand
AGCCGAGTTCGACCGCCGTCCGCAGCGTCCGGAGCGCCAGGTCGGGCTGTTTGAGTGAGGCGTACCGGCAGGCCAGGTTGTAGTGCGCGTCCGGGTCGGCCGGCCGCAGTTGCACCAACTTCTGCTCGGCCATCAGCCCTTCCTTCATCATCCCCTTCGACGCCAGGTCTTGCGCGTACACCCGCAACACGTCGGCGAAGTCGGGCACGGCGGTCAGGACGCCGGCGTAGAAGGCCAGCTCGAAATCCAGTTGCGTCCGCTCGGCGAGCATCGCCAACACCGACCCCTGTGGCGGGTTCGAGGGGTGCGACCGCTTGCTCGGGTGTGCCATCAGTTCGTCCCCGTCGGGGTGGGCGTGTGGGCGAATCGTCTGTCCCACCCCTGCGCGATTATACCCCCGGAACGGCGTGTGGCAAACGGGCGGGACGGCGGGTTCTGGTGAACTGGTTGCGCGCGGTCGGGTTGCGCCACCCGCGAGAGGTGGGAAGGTTGCGGAAGGGGAACGGGCGGTTGTCACCCCCACCGCCGGGCGGGTATGCTCTCCGTATGGCCGCTCAATCACCCGACACGGTGCAAGTCACCGCCGACGCCACAACCGCCGCCACCGGCGGGCACCCGACTATCGCCGGGTACGACGTGCAGGAGTTGGTCGGCCGCGGCGGGATGGGGAAGGTGTACCGCGCGCGGCACATCCAACTCGGCCGCGTCGTCGCCATCAAGGTGATGACCCAAGAGCAGGACGAGCGGCTGACCGCCCGCTTCCGCGACGAGGCCCGCGCCGTCGCCAAGCTCCAGCACCCGAACATCGCGCAACTGTTCGACACCGGCACCGCCGACGGCCGGCCGTACTACTCGCTCGAGTTCGCCGACGGCGGCACGCTCGCCGGGTTGTGGGACGGGAAGCCACAAGACCCGACTGCCGCGGCGGGCGTGATGGAGTGCGTGGCCCGCGCCATCCAGTACAGCCACGAGCACGGCATTTTGCACCGCGACCTGAAGCCGGGCAACGTGCTGCTCGCCGGCGACGGCACGCCGAAAGTGGCCGACTTCGGCCTGGCCAAGGAGTTGGCGTCGGCCGCCCCCGGTGCCAGCACCATGCCGGGGCTGGCGGCACACACCCGCACAGGCGAGATCGTCGGAACGCCGGCGTACATGCCGCCGGAGCAGGCGTCGGGCGTCAGTTCCACCCTCACCGCCGCCGCCGACGTGTACGCCCTCGGCGCGATGCTTTATGAATCGCTCACCGGCCGCCCGCCGTTCCTGGCCCCCGACGCGCTCCAGACGTTATTCCTGGTCCTGTCCACCGAACCCGTCCCGCCGAAGGCACTTCAGCCAAAGCTGCCGTCCGACCTGAACACCATCTGCATGAAGTGCCTGGAGAAGCACCCGAAGAAGCGGTACGTGACGGCGGGCGAGTTGGCCGACGACCTGCGGCGGTGGCAGCGGGGCGAGCCGATCGTCGCCCGGCCGGTCGGTGGCGTCGAGAGGGCGGTCAAGTGGGCGCGGCGGAACAAGGCCGGAGCCGCGCTGGTGGGCGTGAGTGCCGTGCTGCTGCTGGCGGTCATCGGGTTCGGCGTGTGGGAGGCGATCAACGCCGTGCGGCTGAAGGAGGCGAACGACCAACTGGCGGCGAAGAACGGCGAGTTGGAGCGGGCGAACGCCGACCTGGAGAAGTCGCGGGCGGAGACGGAAACGATGCTGGGGTACGCCCTCAACACGATGGACGAGTACCACTTTACGCTCTCAGACAAGCTGGCCAGCCTGCCGCAGGGGGAGAAGCTTCGGGTGGAAGTGCTTCAACAGGCGCGGGTCACGCTCGACGAACTGTACGCCGCAAACCCGCGGCGGCAGGCGGTGTGGGACCACCTGATGAGCGGCTACCAGCAGCTCGGCAACGCCCTGATCCAGATCGGCGACACCGCCGGCGCGGAGCGGGCCTACGGGCGGGCGGTCGAGGTGACGGGCCGGCTGACGGCGGCCTACCCGAATGAGGTGCGGTATCGGGCGGGCCGCGGCCAGTTGCTTCTCCAACACGCCCGCAGTCTGGAACTGATCGGACGAGCGGCCGACGCGGCCGACCGTCGCGACACGGGGCTGGTCTTGGCCGCCGAACTGAGCGCTTCCCATCCGGACGCCCCAGAGGGGATTCGATTGAACCTGATGGCCGTCGGGTATCAAGCGGAGGCGGCGATGACCAAAGGCACCGCCGAGGCGATGATCCCGATCTACCGCCGGTGGGTGGAGTTGTACACCCGCCTCGCCCGCGTCTCGCCTGACGACCCGACCCCCGGCCGGAAGGCGGTCGAGTACGAACTCGCGCTGGCCGGGCTGCACGCGCAGCGGAAGGAGTTCGCCGAGGCGGACGACATCCTCGCCCGGTCGAAGGTGAAGGTGGACGCCCTGCCCGACGCGCGCGACCCGCCCACCCGCCTGCTCCGGGCGGCGTACCACGAAGGGATCGGGGCGGTCGCCGACACTCGCGACCGGCCGGCCGACGCGGACGCCGCCTACCGCCTCGCCCTGGCCGAGTATCAGGCGCTGGCGAAGGACTTCCCGAACAGCCCGAACTACCGCCGCAACCTGCTCAACATTTGGACCCGCATCGGCAACCTGTGGGCGTTCCGCGACCAGCCGGCCAAGGGGTTGGACGGCCTCCGCACCGCCCGCACGGTCGCCGCCGAGCTGATCCGCGACTACCCCGACCAGACGCAGTACAAGCAGTCGCTCGACTTCCTTGACAACCACATCCGCGGCCTCATCCCACCGGAGAAGAAGTGATGGCCGACCGGCACGAATCGATCCTCGCGTCGCGGCTGGACGCCATCCCCACCCGCTGGAGCCTCGTACAGCAGGCGCACGCCACCGGCCCGCAAACCGCCACCGCCGCCCGGCAGGCCCTCGTGCTGCGGTACGCCAAGAGCATCCGCCGGTACGTGGGCGGCATGGTGAGGAGCGCCGAGGACGCCGACGAACTGGCCCAAGACGTGGTCATGCGGCTGATGAAGGGCGACTTCGGCGGGGCCGACCCCACCCGCGGGCGGTTCCGCGACCTGCTGAAAACGGCCACCCGCAACATGGTTCACAACCACTGGCAGAAGGCCAACCGCCGCAAGACGGCCGACGCCGACCTCGATCTCGTGGGGCGGGACGACGAGTCCGATGCGCGGTGGGAAGCCGAGTGGCAGGCGAACGTGCTCGACCACGCCTGGGCCGCGCTGAAGGGGGCGGAGAAGAAGATGCCGACGAGTCCGGCGTACACGCTGCTGAAGTTGCGGACGGAGTTCCCGGACGCGACGAGCGACGAGTTGGCCGAGAAGCTTGGGGCGAAGACGAAGACGACCGTGCGGGCCGACGCCTGCCGGCAGATGCTGCGCCGGGCGCGGCTGCGGTTCGCCGAAGCACTCGTGACGGAAATCGGCGTGGGGCTGGCCGATCCGAGTCCGGCACGGGTGGCGGAGGAGTTGGCCGCACTCGGGCTGCTGGGCTACGTGCAAGACTTCCTGCCGACCGACTGGGCCACCACGGGCGAGTTGAAGGAGTAGGCGCGTGTTATCAGGAGCGGCCGGGTTTATCCCGGCCGTCCGCTCACTACGGGACGGCCGGGATAAACCCGGCCG
>JANNQE010000221.1:0-2055 GCA_031441625.1 Planctomycetia bacterium | reverse complement strand
CCGCCCGCGGAGCGGGCAGCGACTCTCCCGCCGCGTAACATCTCGCCTTTCCCCGATAGCGTTCGCCCCCCGCCGGCGTCATTGTGGTGTCGCCCACTTCGCACCCGGAGGGATCTGGCCCATGCGCACTGTCTTAGCCTTGCTCGTCGTGGCCCTCTTCGCACCGCTCACATTCGCCGACGAACGCACCGACTGGTTGAAGAAGAACGCCGTGCCGCTCACCACCCTCGACCCGACCCTGGAGAAGGACACGTTCGCCGACCTGGAAGCGTTCGGTAAGGCCGTCGGCGACTCCCGCGTGGTGTTCCTCGGCGAACAAACGCACGGCGACGGGGCGACGTTCCTGGCGAAAACGCGGCTCATCAAGTACCTGCACCAGAAGAAGGGGTTCGACGTGCTCGCCTTCGAGAGCGGGCTGTACGACTGCACGTTCGCGTGGGACGCCCTGAAGAAGGGCGAGCTGAAGCCGGCCGAGGCGGTGAGCCTGGGCGTGTTCGGCATCTGGACCGGCAGCAAGCAAGTGCAACCGCTGATCGAGTACCTGGGGGCACAGGCGAAGGGCAAGACGCCGCTCGAGTTGGCCGGGTTCGACTGCCAGCTCACCGGGTCGGGGTCGCGGGGCGAACTCGGGCACGACATCACCGACCTGCTCGGCAGGCTGCCCGACGGCACGTTCACCCGCAAGCAGGCGGAGGACATCTTCACCGCGTTCGACAAGCTGGGCGGCGACAAACTGCCCGACGACACGGGGCTGGACCGCATCGCCGAGTTCGCCAAGGCGGTCGCCGCGGCCAAACCGACGGACAAGCTGCCGGCGGCGGAACTGGCGTGGGCGAAGCAGGTGCAGGAGAGCATCGGCGGGCTGATCGCCATGAAGAAGGCGGGCAGCGACGCCGAGGGGGGCAACGCCCGCGACAAGCAGATGACCCGCAACTTCCTGTGGCTGATGAAGGAGCGGTACGCCAAGCGGAAGGTGATCGTGTGGGCGGCCAGCATGCACACCTGCCGCGGGGTGCGGGACATCGACTGGCTGGTGGAGAAGGACGGCAGCCTGAAGCGGGAGGCCAAGTACGCCAAGACGGTGACGTTCGGCGACGAGGTGTGCAAGGCGATGGGGGCGGACGTGTACTCGGTGGCGTTCACGGCCGCCGAAGGCGAGTGGAAGCTGATGCAGAACAAGGAGCCGGTGACGCTGGCCGACCCGCGGGCCGGATCGCTCGAAGACCTGATGAGCAAGGCCGGGCTGACCAACGCCTTCCTCGACTTGAAGGCTCCGGCGGCCGGCGGCGAGTGGCTGGGCAAGCGGCGGTGGGTGATGCGGCCGATGGGCTACGGCGACATGGAGGCCATCTGGCCGCGGTCGTTCGACGCGGTGGTGTTCACCAAGACGATGACCCCGAGCGAGGCGGTGGAGGTGGAAGACCCGTGCAAGTGAGTTCAGCGGGAGCGCGGGCGTCCCGCCCGCCCCCCGACCTGCGGGCGGGCCGCCCGCGCTCCCGTCCAGAAACGAACCCACCCGCCGGGTGGCGGGTGGGCGAGAGGCGGCAGCACCCGGAGGGCGTTACTTCTTCTCAGTGGCCGGGGCCGGGTCCTTCTTCGGCTCGGTCGGGGCCGGGTCCTTCTTCGGCTCAGTCGCCTTGGCCGGCTCGGTCGCCTTGGCCGGCTCAGTCGCCTTGGCCGGGGTGCTGGCCGGGGTGCTCTTGCCGGTGCCGCCGGTGGTCGGGGCCGGGCCGCAGCCGACGGCCGCGAGGCCGACGACGAACGCCGTCAGGGCGAGCAGTTTCGCGCGCATGTGTATCTCTCCGGGTGTGGGGATTGAGTTGCCGGCCGCCCCTCATTCGGCCGTTCGAGTGCGTTGGGGATATTACAGGCGTGTTCAGATGTCGGCTACGTCACACGGTAAAATTGTTACCCGGCGTGGGGCAGGCGGCGGAGTCGGAACGACCGGCTTACGCGACCATTCGCACCCGCTGTTCGGTGCAGGTGCGTTCGTAGGTGGCTTCCAGTTCGACCGGCAGGCAGAGCCCGCCGCGGAGCCAGAGCGGGAGCGTCGGG
>JANNQE010000220.1:0-3831 GCA_031441625.1 Planctomycetia bacterium | reverse complement strand
GAACCGGGAACGCAGTGACCGGGTGGGTCATTGCACACCCGGTCACTGCGTTCCCGGTTCCAGGAAGGATTCAGAACACGTCCGCGGGGTCGGCCCGCAACAGCCCGATGAGGGCGACCATGCCGGACGCGGCGCACATGGCCACCGTACCGACGAACACCCAGGCGATGCGGTCGGGGGTCATCCGCAGGGGCATCCCGGTGGTGGCGGCGAGCAGTTCGTAGGCGGCCCAGCTCACGCCCAGCCCGACGGCGAACCCCATCACTGCCAGAATCAGCGACTCCTGCAACACCACCCACGCCAGGAAGCCGTTGCCGTACCCGACGGCCTTCAGGGTGGCGTACTGCGGCAGGTGGTCGGTCACGTCCCCGCTCAGGATCTGGTAACAGATGACCACCCCGACGGCGAACCCCATGAACGTGCCGAACCCGAACGCGAACCCGATGGGCGTGTTGTTCAGCCAGAAGGTTTGCTCCCGCTCTTTCAACTCGTCCACGGTGAACACGTCCACGTCGGCGTCCGCCTCGCCGGTGCTCACCGCCTTGCGAATGGCCGCCTTCACCTGCTCGCGGTCGGCGTCCGGGTGCAGCCGCACCAGCCCCAGATCGACGTTCGCGGCGGGCGAGTCGGACGGGAAGGTGAACGGCCGGCGGAGGGTGTCGATGAACGTCTGCTCGCTCATCACCAGGGTGCCGTCACAGGTGAAGTCGGTGCCGATGGTGACGCTCCCGACGATCCGCAGTTTGCTCTTGCTCAGTTCGGTCTCGGTGCCGTCGGCGAGCGGGCCGTATAGAGTCTGGCCGGGGCGGTCGGGGTCGGCCTTGGTGCGGGTGTCGTAGAACGCCGTGCCGGGGGTGACCAGCTTGGCGGCGTGCGGGCCGGCCGGGTCGAGTTCGGGCAGGTCGAGCAAGTGGGCGGTCGGATCAATCCCGATGGAACGGATGCCCCGCGACGGCCCGCGGTCGGTCGGGTTCGTGTCCCGTAGTTGGCCGAAGGCGTTGTCGATGTACATGGGGTACACGCCCGTCACCCCCGGCACCGTCCGCACCTGCTCCAGCCGCCGCCGCGGGAACGAATCGACCATCGCCACCGACTGGCGGTTCGGGGAGATGAGCACCAAGTCGCACCGCAGCTTGTCGTGCAGTTGGGTGTTGCTGTCGAGCAGGGCGTTGCGGAAGCCGAGCTGCACGAACATGAGGATGACGGCGAACGAGATGCCCATGACGAACAGGCCGAACCGCAGGCGGTCGTGGGTGAGGTTGGCCCAGGCCAGCGGGGTGCGGGGCAACGGCGGTCTCCGGTCGTGGTGTGGTATTCTGCCCGGTGCGACGGATTCGGGCAACGCCAAGTGCGGGGTGCGACATGTCCATGATTCCCAGGGTGTGAACCCTGGGAAAGAGCTCCGCACTCCGCAATTCACCCCGCCCCCTTCCCCCATCTGGTATGATTCCGGCAACCCACCCGCATTCCTCGGCCGGAAATGAACCTGGATTCGACACTCCGCGTGCTCGCCTCCGACCCGTTCGCCCTGGTCGATCTGGCCGAATTGAACCTGCGTCTGGCCGCCGACGAACACCCCGATCTGGACGTGCCCGCCTACCTGAATGTCTTGGATGAGTTGGCCGCCGACCTCCGCCTGCGGCTACGGGGCGACCTGGAAGTGCGGACCGCCCTGTTCTCCGAATTCCTGTTCGAGGAGTGCGGGTTCGCCGGCAACGCCGACGACTACTACGACTCGCGGAAC
This sequence comes from Planctomycetia bacterium, assembly GCA_031441625.1. GTDB lineage: Bacteria > Planctomycetota > Planctomycetia > Gemmatales > Gemmataceae > JALHQU01. The sequence continues at coordinate 2,087 of JANNQE010000220.1, read as the reverse complement.
AGCTTCCTGAACGAGGTGCTCGACCGCAAACTCGGCCTGCCCATCACGCTGTCCATCCTGGCGATGGGCGTGGGCGAGCGGTGCGGGCTGACGGTCATGGGCGTCGGGCTGCCGGGGCACTTCATCGCCAAGGCGGTGAACGAGTGCGGCGACGAGGTGCTGTTCGACCCGTTCCACGGCGGGCAGTTGCTCGACTACGAGGGGGTGGAGCAGCTCATCTCGGGCGTCACCGGGCACCCGTTCCACGCGCACGAAGACTCACTCGCCGCCACCCCGCCGGGGATGGTCGCCCAGCGGATGCTGAACAACTTGAAGGCCACGCTGCTGAAGTCGGGTGAGTTCGGGCGGGCAGCGCGGGTCATCCGCCGACTGACGCAACTGGTGCCGACCGACCCGACGCAACGGCGCGACCTGGGCGTCAGCCTGGTGCGGGCGGGCGAGTGCGGCCCGGCCATTCGCCATCTGACGGCCTACCTGGAAATGGCCCCCGCCGCCGAAGACGCCGCCACCGCCCGCCAGTTCCTCCGCGAAGCCCGCAAGCAAGTGGCCAAGTGGAATTGAAGGCGAGCGCAGCCTATCACCTATCCCAACTGTTTGACTGGCATTGGCCGGTCGGATAGCCTCAGCTGTGCACCCGACGGCCACCCCCCCCGTTCTAGGCCACGCAGGCGCAATCGAATTCCATGTTCGGTGATGGGGCTTTACGATGGCGGATTCGACGAGGGGTTGTCCGAAGAGTACGATCGCCTCCTCGACGCGACCGGCGAGGCGCGGATGGCGTACTTCCGCACTCTCGGCGAGCCGGACTCCGATGTGTGGGCACCCCTTGTCACCCCGAGAAGGAGCCGCTCGTGTGGTACAAAATTAACTTCGGGACTGTCAGCTGGATCGACCCCCAGTACCTGCCGTCGTGGATGGGCGCTCACAACCTCGGGCAGACTTTCGAACATTTGTGGGTGGTGAAAGCGATGATTGGCCTGACGGCGACGGCAAACTACTCACCGCCGCCGAGCAGCCTCCCGGACGTGGCGAACTACCAGCCGACAAGGGCGTATCGGGCACTGACGAGTGGGTACGTCGGGCTCGAGGTGGACCCCAAGACCAAGGCGCTCCGCAACCTCCACAAGTACCGGCAGTCGGTCGCTGACCCAGGCTGGACGCCTCCGTTCGCCCGGTGGAGGTTCCCATCCGCGATGGTCGATTCGGCAGCGAGGGACAGAAGCTATTACCTTGGGGAGCTCAGCCCGCTTTCCGAAGTGATGGTCGGCCACCGTCACCCGAACGGCACCCTCGGGACGGCGGCTGGGCCCGGTGAACAGACAGTGGCGCACGCCTTGCTCAAGGTCCGGGCCAGTTCGCACGTCGACGACCTTGGGGTGTCGAAGGTGGGAGCCCCATTCCACGTCCCCTGGGTCTGGTGCGAGTTGCTGCTGACCTACGACCAAAGGACGGCGCGGCTCAAGTTGTACGGGGTCGGGTCGATCTTCCCTTCCCACGCCTGGTACCTGGCCGGGGCTCAGCGGTTCACCACCCCCCAGATCGGGGACTCTGTGATCGGGGACATGCGCACCTCAGAGAACGACCATCTCGGGATTGGGGGACCCGCCGGCCACACGTTTGTGGTCCGACCACCGGAGCAGTTGAACCTCTACCGTGTGTTTAAGAAGGGGGCAATGGCGATTGGACCCCAAACCCCGCTCGCGTTAGAGTCCAGTCAGTCGGCGGCTCCTGTGACGTCGCACGTTTACACTGTCGAGGCGGGCAAGGTGCATGTCTTCAGTGTGGGGGTAGAAACTCTGATGGGGACGACAACCCGGTAGCCCTCCGTCTCAGGAACTTCCCCGGTGAGTGGTGGCGGTTGACCCCTCTCGCCTTTGCGTTTCCAGCCTCTCTCGCTCCTATGGGCAGACGGTGCCCGGCCTCGCGGACGCGATCCGAGAGCGGGTGAGGGTCGGCGGGCGGGCGAGTGCGGCCCGGCTATCAAGCACCTGAGCGCCTACCTGGAAATGGCCCCCGCCGCCGAAGACGCCGCCACCGCCCGCCAGTTCCTCCGCGAAGCCCGCAAGCAAGTGGCCAAGTGGAATTGA
>JANNQE010000219.1:0-2922 GCA_031441625.1 Planctomycetia bacterium | reverse complement strand
GGAGTGGGATGAGGACGAGATCCTCCGGTGGTCGAGATGGCGGCGAGACCGGAACCGCCGGGCCAAGGAAAGTCACGCAAAACGCCGGGCCAAACTCCTCCGGCGAAGAAAGTTATGACATCCGGCGCTGTAGAATTAAGGGTCATTCGGGGTTTGCGGCTTCGTAGTCAGCGGGCGACAAGTACCCCAAGGTCGAGTGTCGCCGCTGGCGGTTGTAGAACGCCTCGATGGATTCGAAGATGGACGCCTTCGCCTGCTCGCGGGTGGCGTAGTCTTCGTGGTGGACCAACTCCTTCTTCAGCGTGGCGAAGAAGCTCTCCATCGGCGCGTTGTCCCAGCCGTTCGCTTTCCGGCTCATGCTGCACACGATACCCGCCTCGCTCAGCATCCGCTGGTCGTGTTCGCTGGCGTACTGGCTGCCACGATCCGAGTGCGCCAGCAACTCCTCGCCCGGCAACCGGCGGGCCACCGCCATCGCCACCGCGTCCACCACCACCCGGCTCGTCATCGTCGCGTCCATCGCCCACCCGACCACCGCCCGGCTGAACAAGTCCTCCACCGCTGCCAGGGACAGCCACCCCTCGCGAGTCGGGATGAAGGTGATGTCCGCCACCCATCGCTCGTTCGCTCGCGTCGGATCGAACTGCCGGTCCAACAGGTTGTCGGCCACCGGCGAGGAGTGATCCGAGTCGGTCGTTACTCGGAACTTGCGTGACGATTTCGCTCGAATTCCGGCCTCCCGCATGATGCGGGCGACGGTGTTCACACAGCACCCGTGCCCGCTCTCGACCAACTCGGCGTGCATCCGCGGGCGGCCGTACCGCTGCTTCACCCGCGTGTGAATGCCGTGCACCGTGGTGGCCAACCGGTCCCGCCGTTTCTGACGAGAGGAGGGAGGACGCTCCCGCCAGGCGGAGTACCCGGAGGTCGAGACTCCCAGCGCGGAACACGCCCAGGCGAGCGGCCAGGTGTCGGCGACGACCCGCACATGGGCGTCGGTCAGGGCGACTCGCGGGCGAAGAGCGCGGTCGCTTGTTTTAGGATGTCTCGCTCGGCCTTCAGACGAGCGACCTCGGCCCGCAGGCGGCGGAGTTCGTCCTCGACGGGAGGCATCTGTCCGTGACCGGGGAAGGCGTGAGTGCCCTCGGCTTGGAGTGCGGCTCGCCAGCGACGGAGGAGCTTGGGGGTGATGCCCAGGCGTCGAGCGGCCTCGGCCACGGACAACTTCTGGTCGGTGAGCATCGTCACCGCCGCCAGTTTGAACTCGCGGGTGTCGGTCTGTCGCGCGTCGGCCATCGGGGGAATCTCCTGTGAGGGAAGAGTACCCCTTAACTCCGTGTCCGCAACTCGTGGGGAGGTTCATCCAGGTGACCCTCGAGCCGGGGCAAGCAGCCGACGTGTCGCAGGCGAAGGCGCGGGTCGAGGGGGTGCCGTTCGCGGTCGTGATCGGGGACAAGGGGTCCGACTCGAAGGAGGTGCACCTCGCCCACGCCGAGTTGTCTCTCGTCCCCGGGTCGGAGGACAAGGTGGTGGACCTGTGCACCCAGGCCCTGTGACTGACCCCGGACGACCCCAAGGCGTACGTCATCCGCGGCCGGGCGCATGCCGGACTCGGCAAGCACGCCGCCGCAGTCGTGGACTTCACCGAGGCCATCCGACTCGACCCGGACGCGGCCAAGCCGTACGCCCACCGGGCGTCGGAGTTGGATCGACTCGGCGAACACGACCGGGCCCTCAAGGACTGTGACACGGCCATCCGCCTCGACCCGCGGCTCACCGCCGCGTACCTCTTCCGTTCCGGGGCGAACGTCCAACTCGGGCGGCTGGAGGTGGCGTTGAACGATCTCACCGAGGTGGTCCGCCTCGAGCCCAAGGAAGCCGAGCACCTCGTCGCGCGGGCGGGGCTGTGCCTCGAACTGGGGAAGGCCGGGGACGCCATCAAGGACTGCACCGCGGCCCTCCGCATCGACCCCAAGAACGGCCTGGCCCACGCCACGCGTGGGGTTGCCCGGGCGGTCAATGGCGACGAGAAGGCGGCCCTGGCCGACTGAGACGAGGCCGTCCGCCTCGACGCCAAATCGGCGGTCAGGCTCGCCTACCGGGGGGCCGCCCGGAACGCCTTGGGCCAGTACGCTGCGGCGGTCGAGGACTGTACGGCCGCCTTGATGCTCGATCCGAACGAGATGGTGGCCCATCTCCAGCGTGGGCGCGCCCACGCCGGGCTGGAGAAGTGGGACAAAGCCGTGGCCGACTTCACCGCCGTCGTCCGCCTCACCCCGGACAGTGCCGTGGGATACGCCCACCGGGGCAACGCCCAACTCGGCCGCGGGAAGCCAGAGGAGGCGGTGAAGGATTACACCAGCTTGATCCGACTCCTGCCGACCAGTCCGGTCGGGTACTCCGCCCGTGGTGACGCCTACCGCGAACTGAAGAAATACGCCCACGCGGTGGCCGACTACGCCACCGCGGCCCGACTGTCGCCGGCCGACGCCGACCTCAAGGCGGTACTGGCGGAGGCAGTCAAGGAAGTGCGGGCGACTGGTGGCACGCCGGAGGTGGTGTCGATCACCCTGGAGGAAGAGGTGAAGTCCAAGGTGGTGAAGAAGTCCCCGCCCATCCGGCTGGCGGCCAACACCGAGAAGGTGGTGGAGGACACGGTCAAATTGCAGCACGAGGTGAGTCTGGAAGTCACGAAGACTTTGGAACTGGAAGTGAAAGGGAAGGTGTCCGCCTGGCTCGCCGAGGTGGAGACCGGGGTGCGGGGAGGGGTGGAGAGGTCGGTCGGCCGAATGGCACTTACTTTTTGCTAAATCCTTTGGCCATGCGGCGTTTGATCTCCCTTCGCGGCCTCGTCAGGCGGTCGTACTTCTCCGGCCTGCGCTTGGCCATTCGGGGTTCGAAGCGGTCGGGCCGGTCGGCGAC
>JANNQE010000218.1:0-1607 GCA_031441625.1 Planctomycetia bacterium | reverse complement strand
CTGCTTGCCCGCTCCCTCGCGGTCGCGGCTCGTCGAACCCACAAGTCGCTGGCCCCTCGCTCGCGCGTCGGGCTAACGATTACGGCTTGCTCATCCCCACGAAGCTGCCGTCGTTCTCGCGGGCGAGCGCCCACAGGAACGCCCCCACTTCCGGCGACTCGTAGAAGAAGCCGATGGCGTTCAGTCGCACCCGCTTGGCGTTCTCCTCGCGGTTCCACACGTCCTTCAGCGTCGTCCGCAGGTGGCGGGCGAGCAGGGCCACCTTCTGGTCGCCGGTGAGCGGCCGCTCCTGGTCGGGGGTCAGGCCGGTGCTGCCGCTGGTGGGCAGGCCGTCGGAGAAGAAGTAGACGGTGTCCAGTCCGGTCGCTCGCAGCTTGAACGCCAGGTCGAACGCCTCGTAGATGTTGGTGTCGCCGGCCGGGTCGGTGGCGGTCAACCTGTCGGTCACGTCCTTCACGCTCTCCGCGCCCTTGAACGCCTGCCACTCGCCGCTGCCGATCAGGTACTTGGCCGACCGGCTGAACACCACCACCTGATAGCTCTCCAGGTCGGGCAGGCTCCGCATCACCTTCCCCACCGTCGCCACCACACCCGGCCACTTGTTCTTGTCCGCCTTCTTCTCCTCCACCAGAGTCATGCTGCCCGAAACGTCCACGACGAACACCACCTTCTTGCCGGTCATGGCCACCCCGGCGAACCGGCTCTCGCTCTCCGCCTTCAGCTTGTCGGTCTTCTCCTTCAGCCCCTGGTTCTTGTTCTCCAGGTCGATGATGGTGGCATTGCGGTCGTCGTACTTCTTCGTCAAGTCCTTGATCACCCCGCGGGCCGCGGTCAGTTCCTCGTCGATCTTGCCGGCGGTCTTGAGCGCGGCGGCGGTGTCGGTCGATTCCTTTTGCAGCATCCGGTACTTGGCGTTCAGGTCGGTGAGCGCTTCGTCGGCCGTCTTCTTGGCGCTCTTCATCTCGTCGGCCGACAGTTCCAGCCCGCGGATGAGCTTCAACAATCGGTCTTCCTCCGCCCGCTCTTTGGCCAGCGTGTCGTCCAGCTTCGCCACCCTCTCGGCCTTCTTCCGCAACTCCTCCTGAAGCTCCTTCTCCATCGCGGCGGACGACACCAGGGCGGCGGAGGCGGTGGTCAGCTTGTCGCGGGTGGCACTCAGGTCGGCGTTGGCGTCCTTCAGGGCGACGGCCGTCTTGTCGCGGTCGGCCGTCACCACCGCCAGCTTGCCCTTCAGGTCGGCGATGTCGGAGTTGAGTTGCTTGCTCGTCTTGTCGAACTGGTCGCGGGCGGCGGTCAACTCGGCGGACAGTGCCCGCACCCGCTCGTCGGACTGCTCAACCTGGGCCGTTCGCAGCCGCACCTGCATGGCGGTGAGCTGCGCCTGCACGGTGGCCAGCACGAACAGCAGGATCATGCACCCGAGGGCGCAGCAGAACACGTCCAGCATCCACATGCTGACCAGCGTGGGCGGCTTGTGCCGGGTGCGCATGATGGGGGTCTCCTCGGCAACCTGCGGTAGTGGGCGGCTGCTTGGGGGGCCGACTCGCGACGAGAGTCGGGTGTGATGGTCGGTCGCGGAGTGAGCGAACCCCCCGAGCACATCCGGG
>JANNQE010000217.1:0-11090 GCA_031441625.1 Planctomycetia bacterium | reverse complement strand
CCCCCCTCTTCCCCTCCCCCCCGCCCTTCCGCTCTTGCTGCTCCACTCCGGGTTGGGTGACACGGCCCTACAAGGCCCCGCCGACCGCGGCGATGACAAGGCTGCCAGAATCCGTTGACGCACACGATTCCGGCAACCCCTGGCGTCAGACCCACACTTCGGGTAACTTCAAAAGTCCGCCGACCTCCCTCCCCGCCGGGCACGTCCCATGCTGACTCTCACTTCCGGCCCCGCGTCTCGCAACTGTGCCGGTGTCAGCCGCCGGGCCGCGTTGAAGGTCGGTGCGCTCGGCGTGGGCGGGTTAATGCTGCCCGATTTGCTCCGCGCTCGTGCCGACACACCTTCCGCGAAAAAGAAGTCGGTCATCCTCATCTGGCTCGACGGCGGGCCGAGTCAGCTCGAAACCTACGACCCGAAGCCGGACGCGCCGGTGGAGTACCGCGGGCCGTTCGGCGTGAGCAAGACCCGCACCCCCGGCGTGTTCGTCTCCGAACTCATGCCCGAGACCGCGAAACGGTTCGAGCAGGTGGCACTGCTGCGGTCGGTGCATCACGACACCGGCGACCACTTCGCGGCGGCCCACTGGGTGACGACCGGCCGGTTCGGGGCGACGACCGCGAACAAGGCGCAGAAGTCCCCGTCGGTCGGCTCGGTCGTGGCGAAGGTAAAAGGGGCGAACGCCCCCGGCCTGCCGGCGTATGTGGGCCTGCCGTCGGCCCAGACCATCTACCTGTTCCCCGGCTACATGGGGGCGGCGTACCTCGGGGCGGCGTGCAACCCGTTCGACGTGAACCGCGAGCAGCAGTACCTCGGGCCGACCGACGCCAGCCCGGTGCGAACCCCCAAGTGGCTGAGCGGGCTGAAGGGCACCACCGCCGACACGCTGCCGGAGCGGACCAGCCTGCTGAAGCAACTCGACACCCTGCGGCGGGATCTGGACACGTCCGGCACGGCGGCGCTGATGGACGAGCACCAGCAGAAGGCGATGGACCTGATCCTCGGCGGGTCGGCCCGCGCCGCGTTCGACTTCGACAAGGAAGACCCGAAGGCGGCGGACCGGTACGGGCGGTCGGCCACGGCCCGCTACACGATGATGGCCCGTCGGCTGGTGGAGGCGGGGGTCACGTTCGTGACGGTGGACATGCCGCACTGGGACGACCACGCCAACATCGAGAAGGCGCACGCCATGCGGGTGCCGGTGGTGGACCGGGCGGTGAGCGCGCTGCTCGATGATCTGGCCGACCGCGGGCTGCTGGAAACGACGCTGGTGATGGTGGCGGGCGAGTTCGGCCGCACGCCGAAGATCAACACGGGTCAGCCGGGGATCCCGATTCCGGGCCGCGACCACTGGGGGGGTGCGTTCTCGGTGCTGCTGGCCGGCGGCGGGGTGAAGGGCGGGGTGGTGGTGGGCCGCACGAGCGCGAAGGCCGAGTACCCGGTGGAGCGAGCGCTCACCCCCGCCGACGTGCTGGCGACCGTGTACAAGGTGATGGACATCGACCCGAAGACGACGTTCAAGGACCACTCCGGCCGCCCCGTCCCGCTGGTGGATGACGGCGAGGCGATCAAGGAGTTGATCTGACCGGGAGCGCGGGCGGGACGCCCGCGCTCCCGACAACCCACCAGAGCGCTGCACATGACCGCGTTCGTCATCTCCGTCCTGTTGACCATCGCCCCATGGCTTTACCCGCAAGTGGAAGAGTGGCTGTACGCCACACCCGACACGCCGGCTTCGGATCTCGTCATGCTCCGCTACCCCTACGCGGTGGCGAAGGACCACAGCCTCGGCCCGAACGCACGGACGGAGTTGGTCAAGTGTGATGACTTCCGAAGGCCGTTCTTCTGCGGCATCAGTTCAGATTGGGTGGTGGTTGGCGGGGTGGAGCGACCCACCATCTTCTTCGACACCCACCAGACGGCGACGGTGGGAATGTGGCTGGTGGTGCGCGATCGACAGGGGAAGTGCTACACGTTCGACACCACCAACCGGGAAAAGTCTTCTGCGATGACCGACCTCGCCGGCGTCAACGCCTACCTCACCAGTGTCGGTGCCCCGCCGGTGTCCGACGCCGACTTCCGCACGTTTGAAGAGCTGGCCGACGAGCGCAGCCGGCGGCGGGTGAAGTGGTCGCTCGTCGGGCTGGCAATCGGAATCCTGCCGCTGGCTGGAGTCGTGCTGGTGGCGATGGTGCGGCGACGGATACGGTCGCGCGCTGAATCCCGGTCGAACGCCCGCCCCGGTTGTGGCGTACACTCTTGAAGTCCACCGCCGGGAACGCGCCGCCATGAGTACGAACGCCAAGATCGGGATCGCCGTGGGGGCGCTCGTCGCCCTGGTGTTCGCCGTCAGCATCATTTCGCTGTTGCCCACCGGCGGGGGTGGCCCCGATCCGGTGAACTCGCTACCCGAAACGCCGAAGGAGGGGCTGCTGGCCTACGCGCGGATGATGCGGTACGACCCGACCGCCCAGCGGGCCGAGTACCGCGAGTGCCAGCAGTATTACGAGGCGGGCGACCTGAGCGTGCCGTTCTGGGTGTGCAACAAGAACGAGGTGCCGATCAGCGTGCGGTTCGGGTACACCAGCTGCGCGCAGTGCTCGGTCGCCGAGTTCGCCGTCGTGCCCGCCCTGGCGTTCGACCCGGAGGGCGAACCCGACCCGTTCGCCGCGCTCGTCGGCGGCGTCGCCGGCAAGGCGGCCCTCTCCCTCGACGACCCGCCGTTCGGCCTGAACGACGTCGGCCACCGGGCGCGGAAGAAGGTCGAAGCGGCGGTGCCGGCGGGCGACTGGAAGCGGATGAAAGCCCCCAACTCCACCCGCGACATCGGCGACACCGTGCCCGAGGTGGTGGTGCCGGCCGGCACCGCCGACAGGCCGACGTGGGTGATCGTCCGGCTGAACGTGAAGCTGTCCGCCACGAAGGTGCTGGAGACGCGGTTCGACTGCTCCCGCCCGGACTCGCCCGCGCCGTTGCAGTTGCAGTTGTACACCGCCCTGAACCTGGTCGAGCCGTGCCAGGTGTCCCCCACCGCCGTCGACTTCAAGACGATGCCCGAAGGGGTGCGGGCGGGCGAGGAGACGGTCTACTTCTGGTCGTCCACCCGCGGGTTCACCGCCTCGCCCGACGGCCTGCTGTCCGCCCTCCCCCCGCCCGACGTGGCCTCCGCCCGCTCCCCGCATGTGACGTTCAGCCCGCCCGTGCCGGCCACCCGCGACGAGATGACTGCCCTCGCCCTGCAAATGTCCCCACAACCGACGAAGGACTCGCCCAACCCGCCGGTGGTGCGGGTGACCGCGGCGTACAAGACGACCCTCAAGTTCGACCGTACCGGCACCGACGGCGGGAAGACGACCGACGCCGACCTGGGGCCGTTCGAGCGGAACGTCGGCCTGACCCCGACGGGCACCGGGCTGGTGCTGACGAACACCCCGACGGTGAAGGTGAAGGCCCACCTGATCGGCGTGGTGCGGCTGGCGGACGGGAAGAACGTGAAGGACGACAAGATCAACCTGGGGTCGTTCGACGCCCGCAAGGAACTGGTGCGGGACGTGTCGCTCCAGTCGAACACGCCGGGCATCGAGTTGGAAGCCGTGCCCGAGATGACCGAGCCGAAGTACCTGAAGCTCGACCCGGCCCTGACGGTGGACCGCAAGGGCGACCGCACCACGTGGACGATCACCGTCCGCATCGACAAGGACGTGGGCGGGGGCGAACTGAAGACGGGCAGCGTGGTGGTGTTCCGCATCAAGGGCACCGGCCAACTGCTCCGCATCCCCGTCACCGGCCGCGGCACCGCGTGAGCCGCCGTCACTTCTTCAGCTCGCGGTTCTTGATGAGGGCGTCGTTCACCTCGTCGAACCGCTCCGTCTTGGTCGGCACACTGTCGGCCTTCTTGGTCGGCACCTCCACCGCCTTGCCGGCGAGCAAGTCCTTCACCAGCGGGATCAACTTCTCAACACCCCCGCTGTACACCGCGCTCAGGTGCGGGTCGGCCCGCAGGAACGCCCAATACTCACCCTGCACGTTGTAATCCAGGCTGTACCAGAAGTCGTCGATCACCACGTACCCGCACCCGCCGCGGGTCTTCTCCGACTCAATGGTGAACATGACGGCCTTCTTCCCCTTCTTCAGCCAGTCGAAGATCGGCTTCACCCCCTTCGCCTTCGGGTCGATCACCTGTTTGAAGGAAGCGATGGCATTCTTCGCCTTGCCCCCCTTCAGCGTGTCGGCCACGTCGAACACGATCACCCCGCCGTCGGCGTCGAACTTCGTCACCTCCAGCACGCGGATGACGTAGGAGTCTTTGCAATACTTCGGCAGGTCGGCCGGCGGGAAGTGGATGTATGTGGGGGTGGTGGCGAGTAGCGCGGACAGGAAGAGCGACACGGCGGTGCCCTCGGGCGAGGGGGGGATTGAGAAACAGACGACCGGACGCGGGCGGGTTAACCGGCCCGGCATACACTACCCGCGGTCACCCCGCCGGCCGGGCACCTCACTCCCACACCCGACCCCGAGTTGCCCGCCGCGGGTTGACCCCACTCCCCCCCCCGGAGGCCTCGCATGTTCGCTCGCTGTCTGTTCGCCGTGTTCGCCGTCTGCCTGGCGGTGCCCGCGTTCGCCCAGGAGAAAAAGGACGACAAGAAGGAGGAGAAGAAGGACGAGAAGGACCGCAAGGGCACCGTGTCGGGCGTGGTGACGGCGAAGGGTGACACCTGGCTGGAAGTGCAGGCCGACGGGGAAGAGAAGGCCCGGCGGTACGTGCCCCACTGGAAGGGCGGGGCGCCGGACAAAGGGGGCGGTCTGGACAAGGACATGCTCGCCCAGATCAAGAAGGTGGACGTGAAGGCCCGCGTGCGGATCGAGTGGGAGTTCGAGGAGCGCGCCCGCGTGGTGAAGCTGGAAGTGCTGAAGAAGGACGACAAGAAGGAAGAGAAGAAGGACAAGTGACGGATCTTCGCCACGACCCGCGGGAGCGGTCGTTCGTGCCGGGAGGCAACGCCCCCCAGCCCCCCTACCGCTCCCGCGGGTCGCGGCCAACAGTACCCTTCACCCCCTGGACACGCCCCCATGCTCGCGCTCCTGGCCGCCCTCGCCCTGTCCGCCCCGGCCGACAAGCCCGACCCGAAGAAGCACGGCTGGCACACCGACTACCCGGCCGCACTCGCCGAGGCCAAGCGCACCGGCAAGCCGATCATGCTCGTCTTCCGCTGTGAACCCTGAGGGGATTGCTCCACCATCGACGGGCAGGTTGTCCGTCTCGACAAACCGCTGGCCGACGTGGCCGACAAGTTCGTCCGCTGCCGGCTGGTGAAGATCGCCGGGGCCGACCTGAGCAAGTTCGAGTTCGATTTCGACCTGACGTGGTTCGTGTTCTTCGTGAACGCCGACGAGACGGTCTACGGGCGGTACGGCGGCCGTGACGCCTCCGACGCCGAGGCCCGCATCTCGCTGAAGGGGTTGCGGTACGCGATGGATCAGGCACTGGTGGCACACAAGACCCCACCGCCGGCGGCGAAGCCGGGCAAGCCGGTGCTGGCCGAGAAGTACGACGCGGCCAAGGCGAACAAGGGGTGCATCCACTGCCACAACGTGAACGAGTTCCGCCGGGCGGACGCGAAGGCGGCCGGCACGTGGGACCGCGAGTCGCTGTGGGTGTACCCGCTGCCGGAAAACGTGGGTGTGACGCTCGACGTGGACGCGGGCAACAAGGTGAAAGCGGTGGCGAAGGACTCGCCGGCGGCGAAGGCCGGGCTGGCGGCCGGCGACCTGCTCACGCACGTCGGCGACCGCACCGTCGCCTCGTTCGGCGACGCCATTTACGCGCTGCACAAGTCGCCCGCGGCCGGCGACATCCCGGTGCGGTGGACCCGCGACGGCAAGGAGCAGTCGGCGAAGCTGGTGGTGGCGGCCGGGTGGCGAAAGACGAACCTGACGTGGCGACCGTCGCTGCTCGACATCCTGCCGTCGGTGCCGTTCAACGGGGACGAGTTGTCGGCCGACGAGCGGAAGAAGTTGGGCCTCGACGCGAAGCGGGCGGCGTTCCGCCAGGACAGGACGGTTCACAGCACCCTGAAGGACGCCGGCATTCAACCGCACGACGTGATCGTCGGGTTCGACGGCCAAGTGATCGAAGGCAAGTGGACCGCCCTGCTCGGGCACGTGCGACGGAACTATCTGGTCGGCGACACGGTGAAGGTGAACGTCCTCCGCGACGGCAAGGCGGTGGATGTGCCGCTGAAACTGAAGTGACGCCCGCCAGCGGGCAGTTGCACTGGATTCGTCCCCGCCATTCCCCCTACCATCTGCCTGTCCCGCCGGTTCCCGCCCGGATCGCCCATGCCCGCCGCCGACCCCTCGCGCCGTTCCGTGGTCATCGTTGGTGCCGGCCCCGGCGGGCTGGCCGCCGCCATGCTGCTCGCCCACGCCGGCGTCAAAGTGACGGTGGTCGAGCGGATGCCGCACGTCGGCGGGCGGACGTCCGCGATCCAGGCCGACGGCTTCCGCTTCGATCTCGGGCCGACGTTCTTCCTGTATCCGCGGGTGCTCGAACGCATCTTCGGGGCGGTCGGCCGCGACTTGTGGGCCGACGTGCCCATGACCCGCCTCGACCCGCAATATCGCGTCATCTTCGGCACCACCGGCGGGCGGATCGACTGCACCCCGAACCTGGACCTGATGGCCGAGCGGGTGGCGAAGCTGAACGCGGCCGACGGCGGCAACGTGAAGCGGTTCATCGCCGACAACCGCCACAAGCTGGAACGCTTCCGCCCGGCGCTCGAAAGCCCCTTCCAGAAGTGGACCGACCTGGTGTCCGTGGAGATGCTGAAGCTGCTCCCGCTGCTGCGGCCGTGGGCGAGCGTGGACGACGAACTGAAGCGCTACTTCACCGACCCCCGCGTGCGGCTGGCGTTCACCTTCCAGAGCAAGTATCTGGGCATGTCGCCGTTCAACTGCCCGAGCCTGTTCAGCATCCTGAGTTACCTGGAGTACGACTTCGGCGTGTGGCACCCGACCGGCGGGTGCTCGGCGGTGAGCGACCGCATGGGCGAGCTGGCCGACGACATGGGCGTCGAGTTCCGGCTGGGTGAGGAAGTGACGGAAGTGCTGTTCGAGGGCAAAAGGGCGGTGGGGGTGAAGACGGCGGCGGGCGAGCACCGCGGGGATGCGCTCGTCATCAACGCCGACTTCGCCCACGCCATGACGAAGCTGGTGCCCAACCGCCTGCGAAAAGCGTGGACCGACGCGAAGATCGAGAAGAAACGCTTCTCGTGCAGCACGTTCATGATGTACCTGGGCATGGACGGCCCCGCCCCCGATCTGCCGCACCACACCATCTACACGAGCGAAGACTATCTCGGCAACCTGGACGACATCGAACACGGCCACCGGCTGAGCGCCGACCCGAGCGTGTACGTGCAGAATGCGTGCGTCACCGATCCTGGCATGGCCCAGAAGGGGCAGCACACGCTGTACGTGCTCGCCCCGGTCACGCACCAGCACGGGAACGTCGATTGGGCGAAGGAGACCCCGGCGTTCCGGACGAAGGTGTTGGAGCAGTTGAAGAAGCTCGGCGTGGAAGACGTGGAAGGGCGGGTGAAGTACGAGAAGGTGCTGACGCCGGCGAACTGGCAGTTCGACCACCACATCTTCAAGGGGGCGACGTTCAACCTGGCCCACAACCTCGGGCAGATGCTGCACCTGCGGCCCCGCAACCGCTTCGACGAACTGCCCGGCGTCTACCTCGTCGGTGGCGGCACGCACCCCGGCAGCGGCCTGCCGGTCATCTACGAGAGCGCCCGCATCACCAGCCGGCTGTTGCTGAATGACCTCGGCCTGGACGCCGCGTGGTTGGAAGCGGTTGACACCACCCCGGCCGCGGCCGGTATGATGCCGTGACACACCACCACCGGGGGAGCAGGCATGTCGTACCGCGACTTCACGTTTCCGGACGTGTGTGACCAGTTCGGGCTGACGCTCCGACAGACCCGACTGTTCGAGGGCGTCAAGCCCGTCCCCTTCTCGGCCGTGCTGCGGGAACAGTTGGAGAACGGGTTGCTCATTTCCCAAGGGCTGCACAACGAGAAGGCACGATCCGAGTTCGTGGTCGCGCCGCTGCTGATGGACGTGTGGAAGCAGGGCGGGAAACGGTTCGGGCTGTTCTCCGGCACGGAGTTGAACGTGGACCAGGATCGCGGTCTGAACGGAGTGTGTGACTTCCTGTTCGCCCGTGACCCACTCGTGTTCGTCCTCCGCGCGCCGGTGCTGGCCGTGGTGGAAGCGAAGAACGACAACGTGTGGAACGGCTTCGGCCAGTGTGTGGCCACGATGTACGCCGTCCACATTTTCAACCAGAAGGCGGGGACCGCCGGCCCGGTGTACGGGGCGAGCACGACCGGCCGCGACTGGAAGTTCTTTCAGTTGGCCGGAACCACCGTCACCATCGACACGGTCGAGTACGCCCTGATGACCGAAGTCGAGCAAGTGGCCGGCATCCTGCTGAGCATGGTTTAACCCCCTGTGGACAAGGAACCCCCGTGCCCCCTGCCTCATCTCACCCTGTCGCCGTCGTCGGCGGCGGCCTCGGCGGTCTGGCCGCCGCCTGCACCCTCGCCGCCCGCGGGCACTCGGTCGTGCTGTTCGAGAAGTCGGACTGGCTCGGCGGCAAGGCGGCCGAGTTGCACGAGGGCGGCTTCCGGTTCGACATGGGGCCGACCATCCTGACCATCCCGGCGGTGCTGCGACAGGTCTTCACCGAGGCCGGCCGGCGGATCGAAGACTACCTCGACCTGGTGCGGCTCGACCCGCAGTGGCGGTGCTTCTTCACCGACGGCGGCGTGCTGGACCTGTGCGAAGACACCGACAAGATGACGGCGGAGTTGGACCGCTTCGCCCCCGGCTCGGCCGACGGGTACAAGAAGTTCCTCGGCCTGTCCGACCGGCTGCACGACATCTCGAACCGCCACTTCTTCTGGAAGAGCATCGGCGGCATCGGCGACATGATCGACATGAAGGCCGGGTTCAGTCCGAAAATCCTGGCCGACGTGATGGCCATGCGGATGGGCAAGAGCGTGGCCGGTACGGTGCGGAAGTTCGTGCCGGATTCGCGCGTGGCGCAGATGATCGACCACTTCACGCAGTACGTCGGCTCTTCGCCCGACGCCTCCCCCGCGGTGCTGTGCGGCATCGCCCACATGCAGACGAACGAGGGCGTGTGGTACCCGATGGGCGGCACGCGGGCGGTGCCGCTGGCGCTGGCGAAGTTGGCCGGCGAGTTGGGCGTCGAGTTGCGGACGGGCGTGGGGGTAAAGCACATCCACACCACCGGCGACGGCAAGAAGGTGACGGAACTGGAACTGGATACCGGCGAGCGGGTGAGCGTGAGCGCCGTGGTGAGCAACGCCGACAGCGTGCGGACGCACCGCGAACTGCTGAACGGGCATAGCGGCAAGGCGAAGGCGAAGTTCGAGAAGCGGCGGAAGGAGTACGAGCCGGCGTGCAGCGGGGTGGTGCTCTACCTGGGGCTGAATAAGCGGTACGACCACCTGCTACATCACTGCTTCGTCTTCAGTCAAGACCCGCACGCGGAGTTCGACTTCATCTACAACAAGGGCGAGCCGGCCCCGGACCCGACGTGCTACCTGGCGAGCACGTCCCGCACCGAGCCGGCCACCGCCCCGGACGGCGGCGACGCGCTGTATGTGTTGGTTCACACCCCGTACCTGCGGCCGCATCACGACTGGTCGAAGATGCTGCCGGAGTACCGCCGGGTGATCCTGAACAAACTGAAGACGACCGGGCAGATGCCGGACATCGAGGACCGCATCGTGTTCGAGAGGACACTCACCCCACAGGACATCCACGACCGTTACCGCGTGCTGAACGGCGCGATCTACGGGTTGGCGTCGCACGGCAAGTGGCTGGGGGCGTTCAAGCCGGCCAACCGCTCGCCGGACATCGCCGGGCTGTACCTGGCGGGTGGTGCGGCCCACCCCGGCCCCGGCATGCCGATGGTGCTGATGAGCGGGTGGATCGCCGCCGACACCCTCGACCGCGACAGCGGCGCCGCCGCCCGCCCGACGCCGACGACGACTTGGGCGAGCGGCCCGGCGGAGGCGGGGGACCGCCGTCCCCCGCACCCCCTGCCGCGGGCTGTTCCCACACAAGAAACAGCGGGCTGACGCCCGCCGCTCGCCTCATGCTCCCGACCCGCTGGAACTGGTTCCTGAACGGCTTCCGCCGCTATGTGCGGCGGTACGTCCGCAAGCACTTCCACGCCGTCCGGGTGAGCAACACCAGTTCGCCGCTCCCCCCCGACGACGCCCCGCTGCTGGTGGTGATGAACCACCCGAGTTGGTGGGACCCGATGATCGCCGTACTGCTGCTCGACTTGTTCCCGCGGCACACCCACTACGGTGCCATCGACGCGGCGATGTTGAAGAAGTACTGGGCGTTCAGCAAGCTCGGCTTCTTCGGTGTGGACCAGACGAGCCTCCGCGGGGCGGCCGAGTTCCTGCGGACGGGCACCGAGATCCTGACCACGGACCGCCGGGCCGTGTGGGTGACGGCCCAGGGGGATTTCGCCGACGTTCGCACCCGGCCGCTCAACCTGCGGAGCGGGGTGGGGCACTTGGCGGCGCGGATGAGCCGCGGGTGGGTGGTGCCGATCGCTCTCGAGTACACGTTCTGGACCGAGAGCAAGCCGGAGGCGCTGGTCAGAGTTGGCTCCCCTCTCCCTCTTGTGGGAGAGGGGGGTAAATCCTGGACCGCCCGCATCGAGGCCGCGCTCACCGCCTCCCTCGACACGCTGAACGCCGAGACCGCCTCCCGCGACCCGGCCAAGTTCACCGAACTGCTCGGGGGGACGGCCGGCGTGGGCGGGGTGTACGACGCCTTCCGTCGCAGCGTGGCGTTGCTCCGCGGGCAGAAGTTCGACCCGTCTCACATGGCGACCGCGGAGAAACCGGCGTGATCGTGTTGGCCGTGATCGCCCTGCTGCTCGCCGCGTTCCCGCTGCTCATGTTCGTGCGGAACGTGCGGCTGTTTCGGCGGCCGTTGCAAGTCCCCCTCTCCCCTGGGGGAGAGGGGTTAGG
>JANNQE010000216.1:0-19028 GCA_031441625.1 Planctomycetia bacterium | reverse complement strand
CCCGGAGAGTCAGCACACGCGAATGACGGTGGACCCCGACTTCACGCCGGTGGCCGTCTTCAGCGCTTCGACGAACGCCGTGCAGGTGGGGTAGCGGTTCTGGGGGATGGGCGAGAGCGCCCGGATGAGCGGCGGGCGTTCGCTCATCGGTACGCAACTGAGGTCCGGCGGCGGGCGGACGAACGACCGCCCCATCTGTTCGGGCGCGGGCGGCGGCGGGAACGGGAAGGTGGTGCTCCGCAGCACGTAGTATGT
Source organism: Planctomycetia bacterium (assembly GCA_031441625.1). Taxonomy (GTDB): domain Bacteria; phylum Planctomycetota; class Planctomycetia; order Gemmatales; family Gemmataceae; genus JALHQU01. The sequence continues at coordinate 18,773 of JANNQE010000216.1, read as the reverse complement.
GACGGCCAGACTGAACTGATCCGACGTGTCGCTGGCGTACCCCTGGATGACCTCGGGGGACACGTACTCCAGGGTGCCGTGGCGGTGGCACGGCGACTTCGCCCCGGTGGTCGGGGTGGCCAGGCCGTAGTCGGCCAGCTTCGCCGTGTCGCCCACCAGCAGCAGGTTGTTCGGCTTGATGTCGCCGTGCTGAAGGCCCACCCGCCGCCCCTCCCACTGGTGGTTGTGGGCGTTCAGGAAGTCGAGGGCGGAGGCCACCTGGCTCATGTACCGGAGCAGGCGGTCGGTCTCGATCGGCTTCTGAAACTCGTCGGCGTACAGCAGCATCAGGTCGAGCAGACTGGCCTCGGCCAGTTCCATGCCGATGACGATCTGGCCGGGGATGCTCCACACGTCGTAGATGGGCAGCAGGTGCGGGTGCTCGAGGGCGGCGAACGCGCGGAGCGCCCGCAACTCGCGGACGGTGCTCGCCCCGTTGTTGCTGGACATGAACTTCAGCGCCATCACGTCGCCGTCCGGCCCGCTCGCCTCCCACACGGTGGCGAACCCGCCCCGCCCCCGAAGGCGGGTCAGGCGGTAGCCGGGGAACGGCACCGCCCCGGCCTCCGGGGAGAACCCCGGCAGCAGGGCGATGGCCCGCGATTTGGAACTGCGGGAGCTCAACTCGGCACCCCGATCAGACAGCCTGTCGGCGAACTCGGCAGGGGCACCCGACGGGGCACCCCAACTCGCCGGAACTGTAGCACACGGTTCACGACGTGCCGGCGAATTCACACGCCGGGCGAATTGTACCGCCAGCCTGTCGGCCGCCCGTTCAGGTACGGCATGACCCCGTGGAACGGCTGGGCGGTGAAGTCGAACACCATCGGGAGGAAGAAGCGGTCGCCCTCCCACAGGGGCAGTTCGAGCACGCGGCCCACGTCCACCCATTCGAGCGGGCCGTCTTCGTTGGATTCGGGCGGCGTGCCGGTGAAGTCGAACACGCGGAACACGAACCCGAACCAGTCTTCGCCGTGCTTGCCGAAGCCGGGCCACGACACCGTACCGGCCAGTTCGGCGGACGTGACCGTGATGCCGGCCTCTTCGTGCAGCTCGCGGCACAGGCAGGCGTATACGTCTTCGTCGCTCTCCACCTTCCCGCCGAGGCCGTTCCACTTGCCGAAGTGCGGGTCGGCTGGCCCGCGGGCGGTGCGATGCACCAGCAGCACGCGACTGCGATCCGGGGAGAAGATGTACCCGAGCGTGGCCAGGATGGGCGTGTACGGCATGGGGAGCAATTCAGGAGGCAGCGGAGTCCGGGTCGGTGCGGCGGGCAAACCAGATGGGTCGATCGCCGCGGGACGAGCGAATTCCAGCACCGACCAAGATCGCCAAAGCCATGAGCGGCACGGCGGTTAGAAACACTACTGCACAGACCCCGAAGTTAGCCCTCACCAACTCCCACTCACCCGTCCCTTCGGCAGTGATGGACTTGGAAAACGACGACACCCCCGACAACTCATCCCAGAGTGTGATGGCGAGAAAGCCAGCGAGTATTTGAAGCAGCGGGAGACACTGAGTTGCCGCCACGACTGCACCACCCCAACACAACGAACGACCGCTCCGCCACCGCAGCCCGCACGCCGTCGCTCCGAGCAAGAACAGCATCGCGACCGCGCCGAACAAACCGTAGCCGCAGCCGTTCAGCACGGTTCCCCAGGAGAACAGTAGCGGCAATGGCAGGTTACCCACGAATACGAGCGTCCACCACCCGACCCAACCCCAGGCGAACCGCGGAGGGGGTGACGGGGTGTCGCTCACGGGGTGTCGCTCGCCTGCTGGATGGCGGGCATCAGGTCGTTCAACTCTTCGATCCGCAACATGCGGATGTCCCGCACGCTCGCAGCGAACCAGGGGAGCGTGCGGGCGAGGTCCATCGCCGCCAGCACGCACGTGACCGACGTGACTTCCGGCCCGCCGAAGTACATGCTGCCCTGCTGCCACGTGAACCCGTGCCGTTGGAGAACGCGGCGGATTTCCAGGTAGGCCGCGTTGTACGGGTCGCCGTAGTTCGTCCGCAGTTGCTCGATGTCGATGTCGATGTCGAAGGCGATGGCGAACACGCGGCCCTCCTTACGGAACCCCGGGGGCAAGCCCTGGCGAACGGTGTCCTTCGCGGCAGGTTTGGTAACGATCGCGGTCATGCGAGATCTCCTTCTCCATGTTGTACCCGACATCGACCGGAGGCGGAATATGCTGTCCCCGCCACCTTCGCCCGTCCATCGTCCCCACTGGAGTCTCGACGTGATCGACCGACGCGAACTGTTCGGAGCGCTCGGGGCCGTTGGCGCCGGGCTGGCGTGTGCCGCCCCCGCCGCCGCCCAGCACGGGCACAAGCCGGGAGCCGGGCCGATGACCGGCCCGCACCTGCACTTCTGCGGCATCCACATGGCGAAGAAGAACCCGAAGCTGCAGTTCGTCACGCAGCACTTCTGCGCCGCCCACACCGGCGGTAAAGAGGGCGACGTGTTCCAGTGCGTGCTGTTCGATGGCACCGGGGCGAACGCCAAGCTGGTCGGCGTCGAGTACCTGATCTCGGACGAGGCGTACCGCAAGCTGCCGGACGCGGAGAAGAAGTTCTGGCACGCCCACACCTACGAGGTGCTCGGCGGCGGGCTGATCGCGCCGGGCATGGAGCCGAAGGAGGAGGCGGCGTTCATGAAGGTGGTGATGACCACCTGGGGCAAGGCGTGGCACACCTAGCCCGACCCGAGCACGCCGGTGCCGGTGGGCGAGCCGATGCTCATCTGGTCGCTCATGGGCGACGGGCAGGCGGACGACAAGGTGGTGGCCGCCCGTGACAAGGAGTTCGGGGTGGACACGGCGAAGGTCCGCGCCGCCCGCGTGAAGGAGTTCGGCATGGAGCCGCCGAACGTGCCGGTGCCGAAGGACATGGATACGGTGGGGCGCCAGTGGACCGCCACCGGCGACGACAAACCACCGGCGAAAAAGTGAGCAAGACAGAGCGGGATTCACCACGAATCAGACGAATCGAACGAATCAAGACAGAAGAATGAGGCCAGAAACGTCGGAGGACACCAACTCCACTCTGCTCCTGCTTTCTTGGATTCCTCTTCAGTAGTGTTTCTGCCTTCTGTCTTCATTCGTTCGATTCGTCTGATTCGTGGTGAACTTTCTTGTCACCCTCTGCTCACACCTTCAACTCGGCCCTCTGGCCCAGCTTGTCCGCGTACCGTCGGCGGACCGGCTCCACTTCCATTTCCACGAACTCCGTCACCTGCTCCGGACTGCGGCCGACGAACAACCTCGCGTCCGTCGCCGACTCGAAGTTCACCCCGTTGAACGCCGGTTCCGCCTTCAACAGGTCGAACAACTCCGTGCTCACGCCCTCGCCGTGCTTGATCCGCTTCGTCACCTCGTGGCTGTGCTGGCGGATCACCTCGTGAACGTCCTGGCGGTCGGCCCCGGCCGCCACCGCCGCCATGATCAGGTTCTCCGTCGCCATGTACGGCAGGTACTCGCGGACGCCTCGGGCGATGATGGGCTCGTTCACCACCAGCCCGTGGGCGACGTTCAGCGCGATCCGCAGGCACGCATCGGCCGTGAGGAACGCCTGCGGGATGTACAGGCGGCGGGCGGCGGAGTCGTCGAGCGTCCGCTCGAACCATTGCGTGGCGTGCGTCTGGGCGGCCATCGCCGGCAGGCCCATCAGGAAGCGGCTCAGCGAACAGAGCCGCTCGGCCCGCATCGGGTTCCGCTTGTACGCCATCGCCGAACTGCCGATCTGCTTCTCCTCGAACGGCTCGTCGATCTCCTGCCGGTGGGCGAGCAGCCGAAGGTCGCTGCCCCACTTGTGCGACGACTGTGCCACCCCACTCAGCGCGTCGATCACCTGCGAGTCGATCTTGCGGGAGTAGGTTTGCCCCGTGACGGGGAAGCGGGTCTCGAAGCCCATCTTCTTCGCCACCAGTTCGTCGAGGTGCCGCACCTTGTCGTGGTCGCCGTTGAAGAGGGCCAGGAAGCTGGCTTGCGTGCCGGTCGTGCCCTTCGCCCCGCGGAACGGCATCTCATCCCGCCGGCGCTCGAGTTCCTTCAAGTCGATCACGAAGTCGTAGCACCAGAGCGTCGCCCGCTTGCCGACGGTGGTGAGTTGGGCCGGCTGGAAGTGGGTGAACCCGAGCGTCGGTTCGGCCCGCCAGTTCTCGGCGAACCGGGCGAGCGCGTCGATCAGGTTGGCCAGTTGCCCGCACAGGTCGTCGAGCGACTCCCGCATCAGAATCAGGTCGGCGTTGTCAGTCACGTAGCAAGACGTCGCGCCGAGGTGGACGATCTCCTTGCACCCCGGAGCCACTTCACCGAGCGTGTGGACGTGGGCCATCACGTCGTGCCGCAGTTGCATCTCGTGGTGGGCGGCGCGGTCGAAGTCGATGTCGTCGAGGTGTGCCCGCAGCTCGGCCAGGTGCGCGGGCGTGATTCGGGGCGTGGTGCCGTCGGCCGACATCAGCCCGAGTTCGTGTTCGGCTTCGGCGAGTGCGAGCCAGAGCCGCCGCCAGGTGCGGAACTTCCGTCGCGGCCCCCACCGCTCGCTCATGGCGGCCCCGGCGTACCGGGCGATCAGCGGGTTGTCGTAGTGCTGGTGCGTGTCGTGCGTCATGAGGAGTACTTCAGCCGGCTGAACAGGAAGTGGAGCAGGCCGATGATGAGGGTGAGGAAGAACAGGACGAAGAAGGCGCGGAACGCCCACGTCTCGCCGAACGTCGGCTTTTCAACGACAGGCGGGGCCGGCGGTTGTGGGGCAGTGGCGGCCACGGCGATCCTCCGAGCGGGGGGAATGAGGTATTGTCGGCTGGCCGGCGGGCGGGAGAAGGAATCCCAGGGCTTACGCCCTGGGAACTGATGTCAGCACGTCCCGCCGACCGAACACGTCTGTGCCGCTTCAGCCGGTGCCGCATGTCGCAACGCGGCCACAAGCTGGTCCGTTGGCACCGCCCCGGCGACGGTCACGGCGTCGTTGATGACGAAGAACGGCACGCCCGTCACGTCCCGCCCGCGCGACTGCCGCTCCTCCGCCTGCACCTCGTCCACGCCTTCGTCGCCGTCCAGCATCGCCATCACCCGTTCGCGGGTCAACCCGCCCGCCTCGGCCGCATCCAGCAGCACGGCCCGCTCGCCGACGTCTTTCGCATCGACGAAATACGCCTTGAACAGTTCCTCCGCCACGCCGTCTTGCACGCCCAGTTGGTCGGCCAGCCAGAGCACGCGGTGGGCGGCGAACGTGTTCGACGTGCGGGTGATTTTATCGAGCGCGAAGGTCAGCCCGTCCACGGCGGCGGTGGCGCTCACCTCCGCGTCGAGCGCGATCGCCTTCTCCCACGTGCCGAACTTGCGGGTGCGGTACTCCCGGCGGTCCATGCCCTCGGCCGGCATGGCCGGGTTCAGTTGGTACGGCCGCCACCGCACACGCACGGTGTGCTCGGGCAACTGCCGGATGGCCGCCTCCAGCCGCCGCTTGCCCACGTAGCACCACACGCAGATGACATCCGAGATCACGTCGACGGTGAGGGTCATGGCGGAAGGCTCCGGCGGGCGACCTGGGAATTGTAGCGGGGGGACGAATGGCCTCGTCGCCACGAACCGCTCGTTAGCCCGACGCGCGAGCGAGGGGCCAGACGACTTTGCGGACACACGGGAGGCGATCCGCTCTCTGTTTCCTGGAGAGGCCGCTGGCCCCTCGCTTGCGCGTCGGGCTAACAAGCGGCTGGCTGTGTGTCGCTTGCTGAGTTTCTCTTAGGCCCGCACCACCCGCGTGCCGGCGATGCGGTCGTGCAGGCATCGCCCGCCCTTGCCGAACAGGGTGAAGAAGTCGATCAGCCAGTACAGCAGGCCGACGCCGGTCAGCGCGATGACGAGCGTGAGCGCGTCCCGCTTGAGCAGCGCCGTCACCTCGGTCGCCTTGCCTCCGTCGGCGTTCACCACACGGATGCCGGCGTACCGCTTGCCCACGTCTTGGCCGGTGCGGGCGAGCATGGCCGCGTTCACCAGCAGGTAGATGAGCGGGAAGGCGGCGACGATGGCCCACATGATACGCGTGTCGCGCTTGACCGAGTTGGGCACGATCATCAGTACCGCGAAGCCCAGCCCGACCATCATCGCCAGCCCGAGCAGGAACAGGAAGCGGGCGAACAACCGCCGGCCGACGCCGGCGAGCGGGAGTGGGAACGGCGGTTCGGCGGCCGTGGGGGGCGCGGGCTTCGGGGAGACAGCCGGCACCGCCCGCGGGGTGGCCGGCTGTGGCTCGGTCGGCGGCACTGGGGCGGGAGCCGGCGCGAGCGGCTCGTCGTCGGGCGGCAGGTCGGCCGGGTCGGGCGACTCCTCGACGCCGGGGAACGCGGTCGTCGGGTCGGTGTTGAAGAAGACCGGGCTGGCCGCGACGAAATCGATCAACTCCGGATCGGGTTCGGGCGGCGGTGGCGGCGGGAGGGGGGTGTTCTTCGCCTCGATCAGCGGCGGCGGGACGCGCGGCTTCGTCTTCTTCTGTGGCGGCGCGGGCGGCTTCGGCGGGGCGGGCGGGGGTGTCACCGCCTTCGGTGGCGACGGGGCCACCGGCGGGGGGAACAGCGGACTGGTGGCGATGCGGTCGCCGACCGTCACCCGCGTGCCGCACCCGTTACACAGGATGGGCAGCGGGGCGAGGTAGTCGGCGACGGCACCCTCCCGGCCGCACTTCGGGCAAGTGGTCCGGATCACGCCTGACCCCGTTGAGTGGCTAGCATGAAGGATGGTAAATGAATCGGACGCACAGAAAACAAGCGACCGCCCCATGACGGACCTGTTCTTCGACTACCACCTGCCGCCGCACCTCATCGCCCAGCACCCGGCGGTGCGGCGGGACGAGTCGCGGTTGCTCGTGCTGGATCGCGCCGCCGATGCCATCTCACACCGCACGTTCCGCGACCTGCCGACACTGCTCAAGCCGAACGATCTGCTCGTGCTGAACGACACGCGGGTGATCCCGGCACGGGTGGAAGGCACGCGGGCGAACACCGGCGGCAAGTGGGAAGGGTTGTTCGTCCGCGAATCACCCGCCGGCGAGTGGGAACTGCTGTGCCACACCCGCGGGTTCGCCCAGCCGGGGGAAGAGTTCGTGCTGTCGCCGACTGGACTGCGGCTGACGCTGATCGGCCGCACGGAGGATCGCCACTGGCTCATGCGGCCCGACCGCGCCGGCACCGCCGCCGACCTGCTCGCCGTTCACGGGCACATGCCACTGCCGCACTACATCCGCAAGGGCCACGACGAACCGGCCGACCGCGAGCGGTATCAGACCGTGTTCGCCGAGCACGCCGGGTCGGTGGCCGCCCCCACCGCCGGGTTGCACTTCACCCCGGAGTTGCTGAGCGGGTTGAACGTGGCCCGGGTGACGCTGCACGTCGGGCTGGGCACCTTCGCCCCGGTGAAGACTGCCGACCCGCGAGATCACAAGCTGCACGGCGAGTGGGCGGAGGTGACGGCCGATACGGTGGCATCGGTGAATCGGGCGAAGGCGGGCGGCGGGCGGGTGGTCGCGGTCGGCACCACGAGCACCCGCACGCTGGAGGCGGCGGCACAGGGCGGCGAGTTGGCACCGTTCCGCAGCGAAACCGCCCTGTACATTCACCCGCCGTACCGCTTCCGAGTGGTGGACGCACTGATTACGAACTTCCACCTGCCGAAGACGACGCTGCTACTCCTCGTCGGGGCGCTCGCGGGCACCGACTTGCTCCGCCGGGCGTATGCCGAAGCCATGAAGTGCGAATACCGCTTCTTCAGCTACGGGGACGCGATGGTCGTGCTGTAGGCGGGTCGTCGCGGTCGTCCCGGTCGTCGCGGCGGTTCCGGCGCGGGCGGTCGTCGTCCTCGTCGTCCCGCCGCACCTGCTTCCGCCCGGCGAACACGGCGAACACGATCATCCCCATGCCGATCGCTTCGAGCAGGTTCGCGCCGACGCTGATGATGCGGGTGATGTCTGCGGTGGCTTTGATGTCCCCGTTCTCGCGGGCGCCGGCCCACATCAGTTCGCTGACGATCAGGGTAACGACGGTGGTGACACCGGCCAACAGGCTGCCGAGCAGGGCGAGCAGCGCGGGCGTCTTACACTTGTTCAGGAACACGAGGCCCATGATGCCGGCAATCAAGTAGACGATGAGCCACGGGGCGCCGTGCGCGATGCGCCACAGCAGGTTGGAGAGTTCCATCGGTAGCTCCGCGGGAGGACGGGATATCCGCAGAGTACCCGACCACTCCCGCCGGAACAATCATTCGCCGGCTTCCCTCCGCTCTCACTTTCGGGCATAATCTCTTTTGCCTCCCTCCCCCGGCCGCCCTCCATGCGCAGCACCGCCCTGCTTGTGTCCCTCCTCGCCACGTCGGTGATGGCGGCCGACCCGTCCCCGCAGCAGGTGGAGTTCTTCGAGAAGAAGATCCGCCCGGTGCTGGCCGAGCACTGCTACAGTTGCCACGGCGACGAGGCGGTGAAGAAGAAGAAGGTGAAGGGCGGGCTGCTCCTGGACACCGCCGCCGGGTTGCGGGCCGGCGGGGACAGCGGCCCGGCCATCGACGCGAAGAAGTTGGCCGACAGCCTGCTACTGAAAACGATCAGGTACGACGGCGACATGAAAATGCCGCCTAAGGGCAAGCTGCCCGACGCGGTGATCGCCGACGTGGAAGCGTGGGTAAAGATGGGGGCACCCGACCCCCGCGGCGGGGCGGTGGCGAAGAAGCAAGTGGGCATGACAGTCGAAGACGGCCGCAAGTTCTGGTCGTACCAGCCGGTCCCGGTCACGGTGAACCGCGAGGCAACGCCGAGCGCGGAAATCGACAAACTCATCATCGCCAAGCTCACCGCGGCGAAACTCGCCCCCGCCCCGCTCGCCGACAAAGCGGTGCTCGTTCGCCGACTGTACTTCGACCTGTGGGGCCTGCCGCCGACGCCCGAACAGATCGACGCCTTCGTGAACAGCAAAGACCCCGCCGCCTACGAGAAGCTGGTGGACGACCTGCTCGCCTCCCCGCGGTTCGGCGAGCGGTGGGCGCGGCACTGGTTCGACGTGAGCCGCTACGCCGAGTCGCTCACGCTGCGCGGGTTCATCCTGAAAGAGGCGTGGCGGTATCGGGATTATGTCATCGACACGTTCAACGCCGACCGCCCGTACACCGAGTTCATCCGCGAGCAGATCGCCGGCGACCTGCTGCCACACAAGTCGCCCGAGGAACGCCAACGCAATCTGGTCGCCACCGCGTTCCTGGCGATGGGCAACAACAACCTGGAGGAGCAGGACAAGAAGCAACTCCGCATGGACGTGGTGGACGAAATGCTCGACGTGGTGAGCAAGGGGTTGCTCGCCCAGACCGTCACGTGCGCCCGCTGTCACGACCACAAGTTCGACCCCATCCCGACCAAAGACTACTACGCGATGGCCGGCATCCTGCGGAACACCAAGGCGCTCGAGCACGCCAACGTGTCGAACTGGATCGAGGTGCCGCTGCCCATGCCGCCCGACGCCGAGGTGCAGGTGAAGGCGACCGAAGCCCGCATCGCCCAACTGCAAGCCCGCGTCAAAGAGTTGAAGGGCGCGACCGCCGCCGCCGGACCCGCGAAGGGCGTGCTGGCGGTGGCCGACGTGCCGGGCATCGTGGTGGACGACGCGACCGCGAAGAAGGTGGGGGCGTGGAAGGACAGCACTGTGAGCGGCACTTACATCGGCCCGGGTTACACGCACGACGACAACGCCGGCAAGGGGGAGAAGAGCATCACCTTCGACCCGGACATCCCGGCGAACGGCAAGTACGAGGTGCGGCTGGCGTACTCGAGCGGCGGCAGCCGGGCGACGAACGTGCCCGTCACGGTGTTCAGCGCCGACGGCGAGAAGACGGTGCCCGTGGACATGACAAAAGCCCCGCCGGTGGACGGGCGGTACGTGTCGCTCGGCGAGTTCACCTTCGAGAAGACCGGGCAGAGCTTCGTCATCGTGAGCAACGAGGGCACGAAGGGGCACGTGACCGCCGACGCGGTGGTGTTCCTTTCGACCGAGAAGAAGCCGGAAAAGGCGGTGGACAAGAAGGACGCGAAGGCCCCGAAAGACGACAAGGCCGCCGACCTGAAGCTGGTGGAGGACGAGTTGAAGAAGCTTCAAGCGTCCGCCCCGAAGCGGGCGAAGGCGCTCAGTGTGGTGGAGGAACCGAAGATCGAGGACACCCGCGTTCACGTCCGCGGGGTGGTGGGCAATCAGGGCGACGTGGCCCCGCGGGGGTACTTGCAGGTGGCTACCGTCGGCCGGGTGCCAGACATGCCGAAGAACCAGAGCGGGCGGAAGGAACTGGCCGACTGGATCGCGTCCGAGCAGAACCCGCTGACCGCCCGCGTGTACGCCAACCGCGTGTGGCACTGGCTGACCGGCCGCGGGCTGGTGCGGACGCCCGACAACTTCGGCACCACCGGCGAAACCCCGACGCACCCAGAACTGTTGGACTTCCTGGCCGGCGAGTTCGTCCGCGGCGGGTGGTCCACGAAGAAGCTCGTGCGGGCGGTGGTGCTCAGCGAGACGTACCGCCGCAGTTCCACCGCCCCCGCCGAACTGGTGAAGGCCGACCCGGAGAACAAGATGTGGGGCCGGTCGAACCGCAAGCGGATGGAGGCGGAGCAGATCCGCGACACCCTGCTGAGTGTGAGCGGCCAACTGAAATTGGACGCCGTGAGCGGGCCGACGTACGCGGCGAACGTCGCGTCCGACTACGGGTACAAGCACGGCGACACGCGCCGCAGCGTCTACCTGCCGGTGTTCCGGAATTCGCTGCCGGAGGTGTTCGAGGTGTTCGACTTCGCCGACGCGAGTGTCGTCACCGGCCAGCGGAACACCAGCACCGTCGCCCCGCAGGCGCTGTTCATGTTGAACAACCCGCTCCCCATCGAGCAGGCGAAGGCGAGCGCCGCACGATTGCTCGGCGAGACGTTGACGGCCGACGAGCGCATCACCCGTGCCTACCGCCAGACGCTCGGCCGCGACCCGACCGCCGGCGAACGCACCGTGACGGCGAAGTTCGTCGGCGGGAAGGCGGACGCCGACACGTGGGCGGCGGTGTTCCAGGCGCTGTTCGCCTCGGGCGACTTTCGATATGTGGATTGAAGACAGGGTTCAACAGAACGGAACACGGATGGCACGGATCAAGCAGGGATGAAGAGGAACAGAACAAAGATTGAATTTGTCGGATCCTCTTCATCCCTGCTTTCATCCTCTTCATCAGTGTCCCTCTTCCTCTAATCGTTCTTCCAAAATGCTCCACCCGCTCTCCCGCCGTGATTGGCTGACCCGCACCGGCTGCGGGTTCGGCTCGCTCGCCCTCGCCGGCCTCGCCACCGCCGCCGACAGCCGGGATAAGCCCGGCCGCTCTCCACTGGATGCGAAGGAACCGCACCACAAACCCAAAGCCAAGCGGGTCATCTTCCTGTTCATGCAGGGCGGCGTCAGTCACGTCGATTCGTTCGACCACAAGCCGCGACTGGAGAAGGACGACGGCAAGATGATGGCGTTCGACGACGCCCGCGCGCTGGCCAACACCGGCGCGAAGGGGGGCAACCAGCGGGTGATGAAGCCGCTGTGGAAGTTCGCCAAGCACGGTCAGTGCGGGCGGATGGGGTCCGACCTGTTCCCCGAGATGTGCAAGCGGGTGGACGACATGACCTTCATCCACTCGATGCACACGGAAGGCGTGGCGCACGGCCCGGCCACCCTCTTCCTGCACTGCGGCAGCACCACGTTCGTGCGGCCCAGCTTCGGCAGTTGGGTGCTGTACGGGCTGGGGGCGGCGAACGCCAACCTGCCCGGCTTCGTCAGCATCGCGCCGAGCAGCGGCAACGGCGGGGCACGCAATTACGGCAACGCCTTCCTGCCGGCGGTGTACCAGGGCACGCCAGTGGGCAAAGCCGGCGGGACGGCGGCCGAGGCGAAGATCCGCGACCTGACGAGCGGGCTGGGCGAGAAGGCGAAGGACGACCGCTTCGGCCTGCTCCGCGAGTTGCACGCCGAGCAACTGAAGCAGCGGCCGGGGGATGGCGAGTTGGAAGCGGTGGCGAACAGCTACGAGTTGGCGTGGCGGATGCAGAACTACGCCCCTGACACGCTCGACCTGAGCAAGGAGACGAAGGAGACGAAGGCCCTGTACGGCATCGGCGACAAGGCCACCGACACCTTCGGCCAGCAGTGCCTGATGGCCCGGCGGCTGTGCGAGGCGGGCGTACGGTTCGTGCAAGTGACCTACGGCGACAACAGCGCCAACCCGGCGTGGGACCAGCACAGCAACATGCCCAAGCACGCCGACCACGCGAAGGCGGTGGACAAGCCCATCGCCGGCCTGCTCGAAGACCTGAAGGCGCGCGGGCTGCTCGAAGACACGGTCGTGTGGTGGGGTGGCGAGTTCGGCCGCACCCCCTACGCCCAGGGGAACGGCACCGGGCGGGATCACAACCCCGGCGGGTTCACCGTATGGGTAGCCGGCGGCGGGTTCAAACCGGGGCACGCGCACGGCGCGACCGACGAGTTCGGTGCGGCGGCGGTGGAAGACAAGGTCCATATGCACGACCTGCACGCCACCATCCTGCACCAGATGGGCCTCGACCACGAGCGGCTGACGTACAAGTACGCCGGCCGCGACTTCCGCCTGACCGACGTCCACGGCCGCGTGGTGAAAGAGGTGCTGGGCTGATCGCGCGGAGGTGAGCAAGAAGTGACCCCGGAGTGCGTGCCGATGCCCCGACGACGCCGCCGCTGGGTGTGGCCGCTCGTCGGGGCTGTTCCGTTGGCACTCCTCGCGGCCGTCTACCTCTTCGTCTGGCTGTTCACCCGCGAGCCGCTGAACCACTCCGAGGTCGAACCCGGCCTCTATGTCGGCGGCCGCGTCGATTCCCCGCCGTGGTTCACCCACGCCACGCTCAACTTGTGCGAGTCCGACGACCCGTACCGCACGCCCGCTCACGAGTGGCACCCGACCCGCGACGCCGCCCCCGCCCCGAGTGTGGATTGGTTGGCCGACCGGGTGGCGTTCGTCCAGGATCACCGCACGCGCAACAAGCCCGTCTACGTCCACTGCATGAACGGCGTCAGTCGCAGCGTGCTCGTCGTCACGGCGTATCTGATGAAGACGCACGGCTGGTCGCGGGACGAGGCGCTGGCGGTGGTCCGCACCCGCCGCCCCATCGCCCGCCCGAACCCGGCGTTCATGCAGTTGCTGACCGAGTGGGAACAGCGACTGGCGAAGGAGCGGGGTTGAGAGCGAGTGCGGGAACGGGTACAAGACTGGGAGCCGAGGAGAACGCATGACCACCGTGACCTTGATTGAGTCTCGATTCCACACGATCCGGGAAGCCCAGGAACGGGTCGGCGACGTGCCCGATCACCGCATCCTCTCCTTCCCGGCCCCCGGCACGGCCACCGCACTCGACCTGCTCGACCCGAAGATCACCCGCGGGCGGGGGGTGGAACTGGTGGATGGCATCCTGGTGGAGAAGCCGATGGGGTTCCGCGAAGAATACCTGGCGTCGCTCATCTTTCGCGCCATCAGCCGCTATCTGGACGTACACGACATCGGTGCGGTGGTCGGCTCGCAAGGGCTGATCCGGTTCACGCTGAACCTCGTCCGCCTGCCCGACCTGACCTTCACCCGCTGGGATAGCGTCGAGAACACCGCGGAGATCGAAGACCCGGACTCCGCCTTCTTGGAACTGGCCCCCGACCTGGTCGTGGAGGTGCTGAGCGAGAGCAACACCCCTCGCGAGATGGCGATCAAGTTGGGCGAGTATGCCACCGCCGGGGTGAAGCTGGTGTGGTACGTCGATCCGGAAGCGAAGACGGTGACCGTCTACCCGAAAGGCCGTGAGCGGGGGCGGAAGGTGTTCGGTGAAAGCGACACCCTGGATGGGGGCAAGGTTCTGCCAGGGTTCGCCCTGCCGGTGGCCGACATCTTCGCCCTCCGCACCCCGAAGCCGGCGAAGAAGAAGGGGAAGAAGTAACCTCACCGCATCGCCGCCCCTTCCAACGTCTTGCCGTTCGTGTCCAGAATCTGGAAGTGGTGGATGCCGGCGGGGCGGGCGTCTGAGTACGTCCAGACCACCTTCTTCTCCTTCGACACCTCGATCAGCCGCAGTTCCTTCGCCTTGCTCGCGTAGCTGGTGAACACCGTGTTCCCGTTCGACAGTCGCTGGGCACCGCACGCATCCTTGATCGGCTTGCCGTCCAGGTCGTCGTTCGTCAGTTGCCATACCGTCTTCCCCTTGTCGTCCACCTCGATCAGCAGGTTGCCGTGGGTGCAGGCCACCAGCGTGTTGCCGTTCTCCAACCGGATGGCGGTGAACGGCATGTTCGGCGTCTTCGCCTCCCACACCACCTTGCCCTTGGCGTCGTACTCCCGCACCACCTTGTCGAGCAGTTGCGGCACCAGGTAGTTGCCGGTGGCCAGCTTGCGGGCCATGCGGGTTTGCAGGTGGGTGTCCTTCGTCTGGGCGTCGAGCGGCACCTCCACCTCGATCTTGCCGTCTTTGTTCACTTCGAGCAACCGCGGTTTCGGCCCGGCTTCGGTGAGCATGTAGCGATCCTTGCCCACCAGTTGCACGGTGTTCACCTCATCTTGCGTGCCGGCGAACTCGAACACCACCTTGTTCTCGCGGGTCACTTCGATGATGGCCCCGTGCGGGTGCGTCTTGCTCTTGCTCAGGGCGAGCAGCACGTTGCCGTTTTCCAGCACCCAGCCGTCGCGGGTGGGGTGGTCGTACTTCCAGACGGCCTTGCCGGTGGCGTCGAAGATGACCGTCTCCGCACCCGTTGCGAGGAACGAGTGGGTGATCGGCTCGGCCGCGGTGGCGACCGACGTGACGAGGAGCAGGGCGAGGAGTGTGCGAGGCATGGGGAGGGTTCCGGGGGGAGGAAATCACTTGGACTTTGCTTCGGGCGGAAGGCGCCGCGGATGGAATTTCGTCACCCGGTCGCGTAGCCCGCCGACCCCGCTCAGGAGGTCGCTGATATCCTGGTCGCGGCCGACGCGAGCAGCTTTTTCACTTGCGAACCGCTGCTCGGCTCGCAAGAACCGGATGATCAGCTCGACCGCCCACCCGATTCGATCCGGGTTTCGGTCGGGGTCGTGGAAGGCTCCGCGGTCACGGGTCGCTTGCCAAACCGTCCGCGGCAAATCGCCGTCCGCTTGCGGCACGAAGTAGAGGGGCAGGAAGCAGTTGACCAGGGGGCCATCGGCCGACTGCAGGTTAGTCTGCATGATCTCGGCGTAGGCGAGTTCGAACGGACACCACCCGCGACCGCTCACCAGCATGGCGGGAGTGACAAAGAACACCACATGACGGCTGTTGAGGATGGCGGACTGGAGCGCGGAGCGGGAGTCGCGGCCGTAAGGGCAGTGGTGACGGTCGATCCACGGCGTCACCCCGACGCCCACCAGGCGGTCGTACACAGGCCGCACGAGGGAGTCATGATCCTCCCGCGAGTGCGACAGGAACACGTGATGAGTGCAGCGGGGGAAGTCTTGGACGGCAAACGACACAACGCCCCCTTACCGCCAAGTCGGTTTCGGCAGCACCGGCACTTTCACAGCCGGTGGCGGTTTGCCGGCGACCGTCTCGATCAGTCGTTCGCCCACGTCCGTCGGTACGATTCGACCCGTCACGTCCGAGGTTCGTGGTTTGAGGAAATCGTTTTCGATCAGGTGGTCGATGGCGGCCGAAAATGTGACCTCGCTGTAATTGCTCATCGCCGTCGAGAAGCGGTACGAGCGGGTGGGGGTCTGACCGAACCACCGTCCTCCCGGTGCTACGAATATGCCGTAGGCGCGGTTCCGGTCGAGTTCGTTCAACAAGAAATTCTGAAGCTGTTCCTCATACAGTCCCTCCCCGCGGTCGCGGCTCGGGTCGGCGAACTGGTATGCCGCCAAGATATCCTTGTACAAGTCCGGCAGTTGGGCGGCGTACTCCTTCAGTTGCTCGTCGGTCGGCACGGTGGCGGTGGTTGTCATGGCATCCTCCGGCGGGGTCACGTGGTCATTCTACTACCCGCCCGCCGGCCGTAACATACCCCCATGTCCCTCCGCGTGTCCAACCTGCGGCTGCCGGTCGATGAGCCGGAAGCCGCCCTGCCCACCCACCTCGCCCGCGCGCTCGGCGTGCCGCCGGCCGACGTGCCGGCGTTCCGCATCGTCCGCAAGGCGCTCGACACCCGCGTCAAGCAGAAGTTGCAGTTCGTGTACAACTTCGAGGTCGAGGAGCCGGACGGGTACGACGCCGACCGTGCCCCCGGCGTGGCCCAAGTGGAACGCCACGCCGACGAACAGTTCACCATGCCCGACCCCGGATCGCAGCCGATTCAGCACCGCCCGGTGGTGATCGGCAGCGGTCCGGCGGGGCTGGTGTGCGCGTACTTCCTGGCCAAGCTCGGCTACCGCCCCATCGTGCTGGAACGCGGCACGCGGGTGACGGAGCGGATCCGCGACGTGAAGACGTTCGACGACGGTGGGGCGTTCCACCCGGAGAGCAACTACCTGTTCGGCGAGGGCGGCGCGGGCACGTTTTCGGACGGCAAGCTGACCTGCCGCAACACCGGGCCGGAGGTACTACGGGTGCTCGAACTGTTCGCCGAGTGCAAGGGCCAGCAGGCCGGCCGGCCGAACATCCTGTACTACCACCGCCCGCACCTGGGCAGCAACCGCCTGCCGGCCGTGGTGAAGGCGATCCGCAACAAGATCATCGAGTACGGCGGGGAGGTGCGGTTCCTCACGCGAGTCGAAGACCTGCTGTTCGACGAGTCGGGGCTGAAGGGCGTGAACACGTCGTCAGGCTTCATCCCCTCGAGTGTGGTCGTGCTGGCCGTCGGGCACAGTGCCCGCGACACGTACACCATGCTGGCGAAGCGGAACGTGCCGATGAGCCGCAAGCCGTTCCAGTTCGGCGTGCGGATCGAGCACACGCAAGTGACGGTGAACCGCGCGCAGTACGGCGGGCGGAAGTGGGAAGACACACTCGGCAACGCCGACTACTCGCTCGTCGCCCAGGGCAAGAACGACCTGTTCACCTTCTGCATGTGCGCCGGCGGGTACATCATCCCGAGCGTGTCGCAGGAGGGGTACTTCTGCACCAACGGCATGAGCCTGAGCAAGCGGGATTCGCCGTACGCGAACAGCGGGCTGGTCGTCACCGTGCCGACGGAAGCGTTCGAAGGGACCGACGTGCTCGCCGGCATGAGGTTGCAAGAGAAGTACGAGAAGCTGGCGTTCGACCTCGGCCGCGGGGTGTACAAGGCTCCCGTGCAGCGGGCGCTCGACTTCGTGAAGGGCCGCAAGAGCGACGGCACGGTGCCGAGCAGTTACCCCATCGGCACGGTGAACGCCGACCTGCGCGACGTGCTCCCGCCGGTGGTCGCCGACGCCGTTCGCCACGGCCTGCCGCAGATGGACCGCCGGTGGAACGGGATGTTCTTGAAAGACGCGGTGATCGCCGGCCCGGAGTCGCGGGGCAGCTCGCCGGTGCGCATCGACCGCGACAACGTGTCACGGGAAAGTCCGGGCATCGCGGGGCTGTTCCCGGTGGGCGAAGGGGCGGGGTACGCCGGCGGCATCGTGTCCGCCGCCGTGGACGGCCTGAAGACGGCGAAGGCCATCGTGGCGAAGTACGCGACGGTGGGGTAGGCGTCTCCCCCGACTGTCCGACGTGTGCCGGTCGTGCGGGTGGCATTCGGGCGGGCGGGTGCGGTTGGCGGGAGCGGCACACCTTTGGGGGGCGGACAATAGTTCACCCCCGGAGCCGCCGCCGTGACTGCCACTTTGAATGCCGACGTGACGTCGTTCAAGCACTACCTGACCACTGAGCGGGGGCTGAGCGAGAACACCGTCCTCGCCTACGGCCGCGACCTGGCCCGCTTCGTGGCGTGGGCCGAGGGGGTGAAGTTGCCCGACCACCTGCGGCCGGGGTTGTCCGAGTTGGTCCGCTACCTGGGGCACCTGCACGACGAGAAGCTCGCCCCGCCGTCCGTCGCCCGCCACATTGTCGCGCTGCGCATGTTCTACCGCTACCTGCGGTACGAGGAGCGGACGACCGAATCGACGGTCGATCTGCTCGCGTCACCCAAACTGTGGGAGCGCATCCCGCAGGTGCTCTCGCCGGAGTCGGTCGAGGCGCTGCTCGCCGCCCCGCGGGCGCAAGACCGCTTCCACCTGCGGGACAAGGCGATTCTGGAACTGCTGTACGCGACCGGGTGCCGGGCGTCGGAAGTGGTGAACCTGGGCGTCGATCAGTTGAATTTGGAGGCGTCGTTCCTGCGGTGCATCGGGAAGGGGAACAAGGAACGAGTGGTGCCGCTCGGCCGGGCGGCGATTGCCGCCGTCCGCGAGTACCTGGGCGACGGCCGGGCGGAGGCGATCACGCAGTTCCCGCGGGCGGGACGGCTGTTCGTGAGCAAGACGAACAAGCCGCTCGGCCGGGTGATGCTGTGGCGGATCGTGACCAAGTACTGCCGGCGGGCGGGGCTGGCGGTGGGGGTGTCGCCGCACACCCTGCGGCACAGCTTCGCCACCCATTTGCTCTCGGGCGGGGCCGACCTGCGGGCGGTGCAGGAGATGCTCGGGCACGCCAGCATCACCACCACCCAGCACTACACGCACGTGGACCGCGCCCGCATGAAGCAACTGCACCGCAAGTTCCACCCGCGGGGGTGAGCGGGTGACTGGAACCGGGAACGGAGTGACCGGGT
>JANNQE010000215.1:0-1630 GCA_031441625.1 Planctomycetia bacterium | reverse complement strand
GTGGGGGGGGTGGGGGTTACGACCTCCCCCGCGGGCTTGGCCGGGTTTGCCGGCTTCCCCCACCGGCGCCGGGGGTGGGGGTGGCAATTTGGGGGGGCCGCTCCCCCCGACCGCGACTCGGGGGGCGGGGGGACGGTGTGGCTCGACTCCCCCTCACCCCCAACCCCTCTCCCCCCGGACTCGGGACGAGTCCGGGGGGAGAGGGGGGCAAGAAGATCCCACACCTCCCGCGCGTCCTTCGGTCGTCGCTCGGCTTTCTGGCTCACGCACCGGCCGACGAGCGCGATCAGTTCGTCCGGCGCGCCGGCTTCTCGCAAGTCGTCCGTCAGGTCGAACCCCGGTGCGGTGTCCAGCTTCCCGGTGAACATCTGGTAGGCGATCACGCCGAGCGCATGCACGTCGTCCCGCGGGTCGGGCGGGCCGCCCTTCCGCTGCTCCGGGCTGGCGTAGTGCAGCGAGTGCGAGCCGAACAGCATGGTCGGCAGCCGCCCGCTCGCCGCCCGCCCGCCCTGCGATTCCACGGACAGCACGTACTCCACCGCCGACCCGCCGAGGCCCAGGTCGGTCACGCGCAAACATCCGGAGCGCTGGCACCGCAGCACGTTGGCGGGTTTCAGATCACGGTGGACGAGCGGCGGGTCGAGGCGGTGCAGGTGGGCGACGGCCGACACCAGTTGGGCGAACGCGGTCAGCACGAGCGGCCGGCGTTCGACCGGCGGCACCGCCTGCCACTCCAGGATTTGATCGACGAGCGTGCCGCCGCCGACGTACTCGTACATGAGCCACGGGCGACCGGCGTCGAGGTTGTATTCGAGCAACCCGACCACGCCGGGGTGCCCGCCGGCCCGCATCAGCCGGACCACCTGACGCAACTCGTGTTCGAGCAACTTCAACTTGTCGGCCGGCTCGGTGCAGAACTTCACCGCCGCACTCCGCGAGCCGTCCACCGCGTGGTTCGCCCGCCACACCTCGCCGAACCCGCCGGCCCCAAGCAGTTCACCCAAAACCCAACTTGATAGCCCCGGCAGCGTCACACCGGGGCGGAACAGCGGCACGGCGACGGGGAACAGCCGCACCAGGTCGTTCGGCCCGGCGAGCACCAGCGTGACCGGCACCGACCGCCCGCTCGGGTCGTCGGCCCGCTTGCACGACTGCCGCACGGCCGCCGGAATGAGCGTGACGTACTGCTCGAGCGCTTGCCGTGCCTCGGGGTCATCCGGCGCGATCCGGTGCAGCACCTCCCGCACCTCGGCGGCCAGCGTCTCCGCCGTCATCTTCGCCAACTCTTCGATCTCCTTCCGCATCTGGTCCCGCTGCCGCCGCTCCTGCCACTTCTTCCACACGCCCTGGAACAGCACCACCGCGTTGCCGGCCGCCGGGTGGATGCACTCGAGCGCGGCCTTCACGCCCATCTCGGCACACTGGGCCAGGAAGCACTCGACGACGGCGAGCATGGTGTGGCTCCGGAGAACAAAGGGCACGCGGATGACGCGGGGGGAGCGCTGAGGAACGCAGATCAGATCAGAGTAATGGCGTGAAGCCGACGTCGGAAGGTTGTGTCTGCCGGTTGAGAATCGGCCCGAAGGGGCCCGCGGGGGGTGGGCCAGGGGGGGGGCCGGGGGCAAGGCGG
>JANNQE010000214.1:0-1558 GCA_031441625.1 Planctomycetia bacterium | reverse complement strand
CCCGCCCCCGAGGTTCTCCCGCCGCAAACCCGTAAGTACCATACACCGATCATTCGCCCCGGACTCGCCGTCGTTCCCCGCCGAGGCCCTATGCGCGTCGTGCTCGCCGAGAAGCCGTCCGTCGCCCGCGAGATCGCCGCCGTGCTCGGCGCGACCTCCCGCCAGGACGGCTACCTGGAAGGGGCCGGCCACCAAGTGACGTGGGCGCTCGGCCACCTCGTCACCCTCCAGGAGCCGGACGACTACGACCCGGCCCTCAAGCGGTGGGCGCTGCACACCCTTCCGTTCATTCCCGATCAGTTCGGCCTCAAACTCATCGACGAGCCGCGGGCGGGCAAGCAGTTCGGCATTGTCAAGCGGCTCCTGCGGGCGGCCGACGAGGTCATCTGCGCCACCGACGCCGGCCGCGAGGGCGAACTCATCTTCCGGTACATCCAGGAGTTGGCCGGCGCGACCCGCAAACCGTCGCAACGCCTGTGGCTGAACTCGCTGACCGAAGCCGCCATCCGCGACGCCTTCCGCCGCCTGCGACCGCTGGCCGAGTACGACCGCCTGTACGCCGCCGCCCGCTGTCGCAGCCAGGCCGACTGGGTGGTCGGGCTGAACGCCACCCGCTTCTACACCGTCCGCCACCGGGATGCCGGCGGTCGGCTGTGGAGCGTCGGGCGGGTGCAGACGCCGGTCCTCGCACTAGTGGTGCGGCGGGACGACGAGATCCGCGGGTTCAAACCCGAGCCGTTCTGGGAACTGTTCACACTGTACCGCGGGGTCACCTTCAAGTTCACCGGCGAGCGGTTCAAGAAGGAAGCCGACGCGGTGGCGGTCCTCGACCGGGTGCGGGACCACCCGTTCGTCGTCGGGGCGGTCGAGCGGAAGACCGAGCGGGACCTGCCGCCCCAACTGTTCGACCTGACCGAACTGCAACGGCACATGAACCGCCGCCGCGGGCTGTCGGCCGACGCCACCCTGAAGGCCGCCCAGGGACTGTACGAGGCCAAGCTGATCACCTACCCGCGGACCGACTCGCGGCACCTGACGAACGACCTGAAGGGCCAAGTGCGAAGCTCGCTCGAAGCGTTGCGGACGCTCCACCCGGAGGCGGTCGGGCGGTTGGACTTGTCCGCCCTCGCCTTCACCGGGCGGGTGGTGGACGACTCCAAGGTGCGGGACCACCACGCCATCATCCCGACGGGCAAGCGGCCGGGCGACCTGCCGTTCGCCGAGCGGGCGGTGTTCGACGCGGTCGCCCTCCGCCTGATCGCCTGCTTCTACCCGGCGTGCGTGAAGGAGGTGACGACCTTCAACGGGAAGGCGAACGAGGTGCCGTTCCGCGCCCGCGGGGTGCGGGTGGTGGAGCCGGGGTGGACGGTGCTCGACCCGGTTCGGGACGAGGACAAGAAGCCGGACGAGCAGGTGTTGCCCGAGTTCCGCCCCGGCGAGAGCGGCCCGCACGAGCCGTCGGTGAAGAAGGGGGAGACGACCCCGCCCAAGCCGTACACCGAGGGCACGCTGCTCGGGGCGATGGAGACGGCCGGCAAGCTGGTGGACGACGAGGCGT
>JANNQE010000213.1:0-16225 GCA_031441625.1 Planctomycetia bacterium | reverse complement strand
TTTGACGTTCGGTCTTTCGTTCGGTATTGTGTTCGCATGAGCACCAAGCTGTCCCGTCGCCAGGAAGAGATCCTCGAGTTCGTCGCCTCCTTCAAGGAGGAGAACGACTACAGCCCCAGAGGCCCGCGGGGTGACTCCCGGCCGCCGGCGTGGTACAACAGTCGGACGTGTACCGGAGTTGCTCACATGGCTTCCCCCGCTCGCTCGACCGACGCCACCGAATTGCCCGGCGGCAAGCCGTCCGGCCTGCCGCTGTCCGCCCCGCCGTTCGCCCCGCCGTTCGCCGCGGTGCCCGCCGGCCAACTTCCGCCCGAACTGGCCGCCCTGCCGCAGTACACGGACGTGAAGGAACTCGGCCGCGGGGGCATGGGCGTGGTGTACCTGGCCAAGAACAAATTGATGGACCGGCCCGAAGTGCTGAAGGTGGTCGGCCGCGAGTTCCTGCACCTGCCCGGCATGAAGGAGCGGTTCCTCCGCGAGGTGCAGTCGGCCGCCCGCCTGCAGCACCCGAACGTGGTCGCCGCGTACTCGGTGCTGGAGGCCGGCGACGGGCTGGTGTTCGCCATGGAGTACGTGCCGGGCGACGACCTGCTGAAGGTGCTCCAGAAGGGCGGGCGGCTGTCGGTGCAGTTGGCCTGCTTCTACACCGCCCAGGTGGCCCAGGGCCTCCAGCACGCGCACACCAAGGGGATGGTCCACCGCGACATCAAGCCGGCCAACCTGATCCTGACCGTCGACGGCAAGAAGTCGGTGGTGAAGGTCCTCGACTTCGGGCTGGCGAAGGTGACGAGCGAGCGGGCCGCCGACACCGGGCTGACCGGTGCCGGGCAGATGATGGGCACGCCCGACTACATGGCCCCCGAGCAGGCCCGCGACGCCGCCCGCGCCGACATCCGGGCCGACGTGTACAGCCTCGGCTGCACCCTGTACCACCTGCTCGCCGGCCAGACCCCGTTCCGCGATTCCAGTCTGACCAACCTGCTGCTCAAGCACCAGTCGGACACCGCTACCCCACTGAACCAAGTCCGCCCCGATGTGCCGGCCGAGCTAGCCGCAGTGGTGGCCAGGATGATGGCGAAAGACCCGGCGAAGCGATACCAGACGCCGGCCGAGGTGGCGGCGGCGCTGAAGCCGCACTACACCGCTAAGGCGGCCGGTCAGACGGCCGTGCCGGTCGCCGTGCCCCTACCAGTCGGCGGTTCGCAGGCGGGCATCGACACGCGGGTGAACACCCCGCCGCAACCCGTCGCCAACCCGTTCGCCGACCTGGACGAGCCGCCCGCGACAACGAAGCCGCGGTCCGTGCGGCCGACCCGCTCCCCGGTGCGGGACGAACCCGACGACGATGACGACGACGAGCCGGTGAAGGCCGCCCGCCCGGTGTGGCTGTGGCCGGGGGTGGGGGTCGGGGCGGTGGTCGCCCTGCTGATAGTCGGGTTGGTGGTGGCCTTCGCGTCCGGGGTGTTCGTGAAGACGAAAGACGGCACCATCGAGTTGACCGACCTGCCGCCGGACGCGGACGTGTACGTGGACGGCGAGAAGGCGACGGTGGTGTGGGACGGGGGCAAGCAGAAGGCGGAGGTGCGGGTGAAGCCGGGCACGCACAAGGTGGAGGTGAAGCGCGGCGACACGGTCGTGAGTGGCGAAAGCGTGCAGGTGGAGAGCGGCGGCAAGAAAGTGCTGACGGCGAAAGTGAAGCCGAAGCCGCCGGAAGAGGTGAAGGGGGAGAAGGTGTCACCAGGCGGGACGCCCGCGACCACCGTGAAACCGCCGGTCCAGCCACCCACACCATCGGAAGGCGAGTTCAAACCGATCTCGGGCGGGAAGGATTGGAGCCAGTGGTTCAAGTTGCGGTTCCCGCAGTCGTGCACGTGGGACCACGACAAAGAGGAACTGCGGTTGGAGTACAAGCCGAAGTATATCGCGGACAACCCGGTGTACGCCACCAAGCGGGACGACTACCGAGACTTCGTCATTCAGTTCGAGACGAAGGTGGAAGGCGCCGCCGCGTTGTTCGGGTTCCGCGACCAGCCGACCATCCAGACCGGCAACCCGGCGTACCCGTTCACCAAAGGCCGCGGGTACGCCGTGCTGCTGGTGAACGGGGAGGTGAAGAGAGAGGAGTGGGCCGGACAGGTGGCCGGTAGTGTGTCGCTCGTCGGCGGCGGCCCGGTGCCGTTCGGCAAGGTGGAAACCCTCGCCAAGGCCGACCGCGACGCCTGGAAGAAGGGCGACTGGAACACCGTGACCGTTGAGGCCCGCGGCTCGACCATCACCGTGCGGGTGAACGACCAGCCGGTGGTCTCGTTCACCGACCCGGACGTGTCCAGCCGCCGCGGGCGCTTCAGTTTCACACCGGCAGGCGGCTCGACGCTGCACGTCCGCAACGTGCAGGTGAAGGAACTGCCCGACTCCCCGATCCCCGCGATCTCCTCCAAGAGCCTGCTGCCCGAGGACAAGGAGTTCACCCCGCTGTTCAACGGCAAGGATCTGGCCGGGTGGATGGTGGAAGGGGGCGGCACCGGTCCCTGGGCGGCTGAGGGCGGTTTGCTCACCGCTCGCGGGCCGAAAAGCGTTCTGTTCACCGCCCGTGACGATTACGAGAACTTCCACCTGCGGGCCGAAGTGCGGGTGAATCAAGGCGGGAACAGTGGGCTGTTCATCCGCTCCGCCCCTCGCAAAGATCTGCCGGACGGCGTGCAGGTGGAGATGAAGCGAGTGCCGAAAGACCGCGACTTCGGCTCCCTCCTCGCCCCGGACTTGACCGCCCTTGCCGAGGCCGACGACGGGCAAGACAAGACCAAGCGGAAGGAGAGCGACCCGGACGGGTGGGTGGTGGTCGAGGTGATCGCCAACGGCGGCGTCATCGAATCACGGGTGAACGGCAAGAAAGTAGCCAGTTACGCCCAGGGGGAAAAGTTCCTTCGCCGCGGGCGGATCGCGCTGGAACACCTGTCGGCGGACACGGTGGTGGAGTTCCGCAAGGTGGAAATCAAGGAACTGGGCGGCAAGCCGGTGCCCCTCAAGGCCGAAGTCACCCCGCTGTTTAACGGCAAAGACTTGACCGGGTGGAAGGGCGACGTCAAGCTGTGGGCGGGAAAGGACGGGACGATCATCGGGTCGAGCCAGCCGGCCGGGCTGAAGTTCAACGCCTGCCTGTGTACCGATCAGGAGTACGCCGACTTCGACCTGAAGTGCAAACTCAAGCTGACCGGTGGGGCGAAGGGGAACAGTGGGATTCAAATCCGGAGCAAGATCGTCGACGCCGACAAGTTCGTCGTCAACGGCCCGCAGGTGGACGCCGGGGGCGGGTTCTGGGGCAGTTTGTACGGCGAGGGGAGCGGCATGATGCAGGCGGCCGACGCCGCCGTGGTGGCCAAGGCGGTCAAGGCGAACGACTTCAACGAACTGCACGTCCGCTGCGTCGGCAAGAAGGTGACGGTCAAACTGAACGGCACTACGACCGTGGACAGCGAGTTCCCTTCGCTGCCGCCAAAAGGGGTGATCGCCTTCCAGTTGCACGGCGGCGACCCGTTCACCGTCACGGTCAAGGACATCGAGTTCGAGGACCTGAGCAAGGCCGCCACGCCCGAGACGCCGAAGGTGAAGGAAGTCAGCTACGTGAAGGATGTGTTCCCAATCCTCAAGACGAATTGTTTGATCTGTCACGGCGACCCGCAAAAGAAAGCCGACCTAGACCTGAAGACGCTAGCGACGGCTGTAAGGGGCGGGGACTCTGGGCCGGGGGCGGTGGCCGGGAAGCCGGACAAGAGTTCTTTGTGGCTGGCAATCGAGGACGGCAGCATGCCCCCGCTGGGCAAAGCGAAGTTGACCGAGGCCGAGAAAAAGCTCGTGAAGGACTGGATTCTGAGTGGGGCAAAGTGAATGGCAGCACTATCGCGCGGAATGCTCCGCGAAGCCCGGCACGCCCAGCGTGTTGACTACCTGACCGCCGGCTTCTCCCACACCCACCCGTTCGGGTTCCACACGGCGACCGCCAACTTGTCCCCGGTGGGAGCATAGGCCACGTCCCACACCACCCCCCGCTGCGTCCGCGGCTCGCCCACCGGCTGGCCGGTGGTGGCGTTCCACTCGCGGAGCGTCTTGTCGTGCCCGACGGTGGCCAGCCGACGGCCGTCCGGGCTGAACACCACTCCCGTGATGTAGTCGTCGTGCCGCACGGGCACGTCCGCCAGCACGCGGGTCGCGCTCGTGCGGGCCGGGTCGAACCGCCACAGGCTCACCGTCTGGTCCCAACTGGCCACCGCCAGCCGCTTGCCGGTGTGGTCGAACGCCACCCGGTAGACGGTCGCCGTGTGGTCGGTCATCTCCGCCTTCCCGCCGCCGGTCAGGGACCGCACCACCGCCTTGCGGTCCCCGCCGGCCGACGCCAGGTGCGTGTCGTCCGGGCTGAACGCCAGGTCGTACACGGGCAGCAGGTGGTCGTGGAAGGTGTGCTTCACCTCCCCGCTGTCGGCGTCCCACACCGTCACGGTGCCGTCCCAGGTGGCGGCGGCGATCCGCTTGCCCTTGTGGCTGTACGCGACCGACTGCACGGGCAGGTTCAGCTTGGCGAACGGCCCGCCGTTCACGCCCGGCCGCTCCCGCTTGGTCGCCACGTCCCACACTCGCACGGTCGTGTCCCAACTGCCGGTCACGAGCCGGTCGGCCGTCGGGCTGAACGCCACACCCCAGACCGGCCCGTCGTGTTTGAAGGTGGTCGTACCCGTCGGGTCGGCGGTGTCGATCAGGGTGGCCGTGCGGTCCCACCCGGCGGTGGCCAGCCGGCGGCCGTCGCGGCTGTACGCCAGCCGGTTGACACGGTGGTCTTCCTCTGCTTCCTCCTGAGAGCGGGCCGACACCAGGTTGCGGGCCAGCACCGTGCCGTCGTCCGTCGTCGCGGTGGGGTCCCACACGCGGGCGGTGCCGTCGAAGCTGGCCGACACCAGTCGCGCGCTCTTGTCGAACGCCACGCTCCAGACCGCCTCAGTGTGCCCGCGGAGGGTGATCTTCTCCGTGCCGGTGGCAGGGTCCCACACCCGCACCGTGCGGTCGAACCCGCCGGACGCCACCCGCATTCCGTCCGGGCTAAACGCCACCCCCAGCGCCGAGCCGATGTGCCCGCGAAGGACAACCGGGTCTTTCGTCGGGTCGGGTTTGGTCAAGTCCCACACCCTGACGGTGCCGTCCATGCCGGCGGTGGCCAGTCGGTGGCCGTCCGCGCTGAAGGCCAGGTCGTGGACGGTGGCGTGGTGGTCGGCGAATACCCACTTCGGCGTGCCGGCGGCCACGTCCCACACGATGGCCGTGCCGTCGGTGCTGCCGGTGGCGGCCAGGTTTCCGTCGCCGTTGAAGCGGATCTGGCCGAGTAGCCCTTTGTGACCGGGGAACGACTTCACCGTTCGCGTCTTCCCGCCCTCCCACGTCCACAGCTTCCAGGCGTTGCCCTCTTCCATACCGGCGGACGCGACGTGGCGACCGTCCGGGTGGAATGCCAGGGCGGTGACGAGCGTCTTGTGTTCGGCGAAGTCGGCCGCTACGTGCCCGTCGCGGTCCCACACGAGCACCCGCCCGACGAAGTTGGCGCTGGCCGGGTTGCCGCCCCCGCCGCCCGCCAGCTTCAAGACGTCCACAGACTTGACGTTCGGGTCGAGGGCACCCGACGCCACGTACTTCCCGTCCCGGCTGTACGCCACTCGCAACACCGGGGTGAGGTGTTTCGGCACCTTGTTCGGGTCGGGCAGGTCGCCGACGGATACCGGGGGCCGCACGCCCCCGCCCACCTGGCTCATCGCCGTGTCCACCCCCTGTCCGATGATCCTCAGTCCGGAGATCGCGTCCGCCGCGCCGGTCTGCTTGACCACCTTCACCACGGCCTCGGTCTTGGAGCGGTGCCCGTCGAACGCGGTGCTCGTGCCGGTCGCCACGTCCCACCGCCGGACGGTGCCGTCGATACTGGCGGTGGCCACCTCGGTCCCGTCCGGGTGGACGGCCACGCTCCACAGCCCGCCCGTGTGCCCGCTCAGTGGCTTCCGCTCGCCGTCCAGCCGCCGTTTCAGGTAGTGCCACTCCCACCCGCGATACTGTTCGGGGAACAGGTTCAGGTTCCGCTCGGCCAGCGCGGAGTCGCCGTTCGAGTGCAATTCCCGTTCACACACCCCGATGAGGAGGTCGGACTCTTTCAACGTCAGCTTCTGCTCGGCGACCGCCTGTTTGCCCTCGGCCTCCACCTTTTTCACCTCGGCCGTGCCCTTGTCGCGCTCGGCCTGAGTCTTGTCCCTCAGGGCGGTCGCCTCACCGACCGCCGCCACCGCCCCGTACACGGCGGTCCCCATCACCACCAGCAGGAGGGCGAACACCCCGGCGGCCGTCCACACCACCACCGGATTGCGGCGGTAGAACTTCCACGCCTGTTCGGCCACGCCGACCGGGCGGGCCAGGATCGGTCGGCCGGCCTGGTAGCGCTTCAGGTCGTCGGCCAGTTCCTCCGCCGACTCGTACCGCTGGTGTGGGTCTTTCCGCAGGCACTTCAGACAGATCGTCTCCAGGTCGAACGGGACGGACGGCTGGAGCTGCCGCGGGGGGAGCGGATCCTTCTTCCGCACCAGGTCGATCGTCTCGGCGGCGGACGCCCCGCGGAACGGCGGGCGGCCGACGAGCATCTCGTACAGGATGACGCCGAGGGCGTACACGTCGGCCGGCGGACCGAGGTCATCGATTCGCCCTTCCGCTTGTTCCGGGGCCATGTAGCTGGGGGTGCCCATGACCCGCCCGGCGTGCGTCCGCTCGCCGTCGTCCTCCAGGTCCTTCACCAGCCCGAAGTCGGTGATCTTCGGCACCGGCGGTGCGGAAGCCGCTGTGTCCGCCTGCGGACCATCGAGCAGCACGTTGCCCGGCTTCAGGTCGCGGTGGACGATGCCGGCGGCGTGGGCGACGGCCATCCCCTCGGCGAGCGCCAGGACGACCGCGGCGGCGCGGCCGGCGGGCTGCGGACCGGCCCGCAACGCGCGAGCGAGGGTGCCGCCGGCGACGTACTCCAGTGCGAAGAACGGCCTCCCTTCGTACTCGCCGAACTGGAGGATCTGAACCACGTTCGGGTGCTTCAGTTTGGCGACCGCCTGCGCCTCCTTGCGAAACCGGGCCACCTCTTCGACCCCGGCGTGGTCGCCCGACAGGATCACCTTGAGCGCCACCGACCGCTTGAGCGAGGGGTCCCACGCCTCGTACACCACCCCCATCCCACCCCGCCCGAGTTCGCGCCGGATCTCGTACCCGGCGAACGTCGCCGGGAGAGTCGGGGCCGCCTTCCCGAGTGAGGCCGGGGGCGGCGGGACAACGGGGGTGGACGGCGGGCGGTAGCGGGTGGCGTCGGGCAACGGCAGTTCGGTCGGCTGGTCGCTCGGTGTGACGGACGGGCGGGGGGTGGACTTCACCCCGAGTGAGCGTTCTACCCCGGCCAGTGCCGGTGTCAGGTGCGGCTCCAGGTGCGCGTGATCGGCCACGAACTTCGCCCGCTCGGGCTTGTCGCCCCACTGCCACCGCACCCGGAACTCGTCGGCCATCAGGGACACCGCGTCCCACCCGCCGGCCTGCAGTTCGGCGAACCGGCGGACGTAGTCGGCCACCATCCACCGCGCCCGCACCTTGTCGGCCGGCCGCCAGCGGTACTCCAGGTCGATGCGGACGAGTTCCACTAGCAGGGCCAACCGCCCCACGGGGTCGAGCGGCCGGCCCGACCCGCCGACGCTCGTGCGGTAGAACGCCTCGATATCCGCCGGCGGGCGGTCCCGCCAGGACAGGTCGAACTCGTCGGCCAGCCGGCCGATCAACCCGCCCCGTGTGGACCGGCTCATGCCCCACCCCCTTCGGTCTCGGTGACGTGCTCGGCCAGGCGGTGGCGGAGGTCGGCGACGAACTCCTCGCACACCCGCCGGACGGTCCGCTGCGACCAGTTCACCGCCGCCGCGATTTGCTCGTGCGGCTCGCCGCCGACGTACCGCTCGATGATCTCGCGGTCCCGCGGAGTGCGCGCCCGCAGGCTGTGTTCCAGTTCGTCGCCGACGGCCGCCGCCTCGTCCGGGGACGGGTCGCGGGCGACCGCCTCGAACACCGGGTCGGCCACCTCGCGGGACACGTCCCGGCCGGCGGCGTGATGCCGGCGACACTGGTTGTGCAACTTGTGCACGGCGATGCCGACGAGCAGCCGCCACACGTCCTCCCGCTGCTGGAACGTGAACTCGCCGTCCCGCACCCCGCGGAAGAAGCTGTTGAACACCGACTGGGCCACGTCGTCCGGTTCCACCCGCCCGGCCAGTCGGTCGGTCAGCCGCGGGCGGAGGAAGCGGAGCACCCGCTCGCTGTACCGACGGAACAGTTCACCGGCCGCGTCCTCGGACTGCGCGTCGCGGAACTGGGCGAGCAGAACCAGTGTCGGCTCCATGTCCGAGTGACCTCCACGTCCGGCGTAACGGTCGATCCGGGATCGTCGCTATGGTAACGCCGCTCACGCAACCGTCCAACAGTTCTCGACCGGCGGCGATGGGAGGGGGCGGAAAAATGCGATCGGGTTTGGCCAAACGCCCGGCCGTTGGTAATTCACTAGTAGCTTCCCAGCCCGACCTCTCCCGTTCGCACGAGTCGGCGTTTCCACGACCGAGCCGTCAACGCGGCCCCGTGTCCACACGCGCCAAGCCCGAGGGTGCCCGCATGAGTTCGCCCGTTCCCGCCGAACTGATCGAGGTGGCCACCGGGCGGCGGCACCCGCTCGGCGCAGCGGACCTGTTCGTGGTCGGGAGGGACGAGTCGGCGGACGTGTGCGTTCTTTACACCACCATGTCGCGGAAACACTTCAGCATCCTCCGCGACGGCGGGCGGTACTTCGTGGAGGGCCTCGCCCCGCACAACCCGGTCCTGCTGGATGGCCAGCCGGTCGTCGGCCGCGCCCCCCTGCCGCACAACGCCGTCCTTCGGGCGGGCGAGCACGACTTCCGGTTCGAGTGCCCCACCCCGGTGGCCAGTTCGCGGGTGGTGTCGGTCGCCCACCCGGTGGCGCCGCCCCCCTCCTCGCAAGGGTTCTCGACGGTCATGGGCACCGCCAGCGACTCGGACGGGGTGCGGCCATTCAAGGGGCGGTTCCGGGTGAACGGGCGGATGTTGCTCGGCCGGGACGCCGGGGTGGACATCCCCCTGCCACACCCTCAGGTGTCTCGGCAGCACGCCGAGATTGACGAGAAGGGGGGGCGGGTGTCGATCCGCGACCTGGGCAGCGCGAACGGCACGTTCGTGAACGGCCGGCGTCTGGCCGGGCGGGCGGTGTGGCTGGCCGACGACGACCTGATCAACGTCGGCCCGTACACCCTGCGGTACGCCGACGGCGAACTGGTGTCCGGTCTCGGCGACGACGACGACTTGGCACTGGAGTTGATCGCCGACCGGGTGAGCCGGATCGTGACCGACCGGCAGACGGGCAAGAAACTGAAGCTGCTGGACGACATCACCCTGGTGTTCAAGCCGAAGGAGTTCGTCTGCCTGCTCGGGCCGAGCGGGTCTGGGAAGTCCACCCTGATGACCATCCTGAGCGGGCGGGGGCTGCCCGATCAGGGGGCGGTGCTGGTGAACGGCCAGGACCTGCACGCCAACTTCGACGCGCTCAAGCAGGATCTGGCGCTGGTGCCGCAGAAGGACGTGCTGCACGACGCGCTCACCGTCGGCCAGGCGCTCGGGTACACCTCCCGCCTTCGGCTGCCGCCGGACACCAGCCCGGCCGAGAAGGAGGACTGTATCGCCCACATCCTGAACACGGTCGGGCTGACCCACCGGCGGGGCATCGTCATCCGCATGCTGAGCGGCGGGCAGGTGAAGAGGGCGTGTCTGGCGAACGAGATCCTGTGCCAGCCCAACCTGCTCTTCCTGGACGAGGTGACGAGCGGTCTCGACGAGCTAACGGACAGCGAGATGATGGACCTGTTCCGCCAGATCGCGCACGACGGCAAGACGGTGGTGTGCATCACCCACAGCCTGACGAACGTGGAGCGGACGTGCGACCTGCTGGTGCTCCTCACCCCCGGCGGTAAGCTGGCGTTCGTCGGCAGCCCGGCCGAGGCGCGGGCGTACTTTCACATCGACCGCCTGGGCGAGGTGTACAACCTGCTCGACCCGAAGGCGCCCGCCCCGCTGCCCGGCCCGTGGCAGGCGAAGTTTCAGGCGAGCGAGTGGTGGGACGACGCCTTCCACGGACACGGGTGGGACGACCTCGACTTGAAGGAGAAGGAGGGGCTCAAGCGGAAGCTGAAGGAGGCCCTGGCGTTCTTCTGGCAAGATCAGTTCCTGGAGAGCGAGTATTACGCCCGGTACGTCACCGACCGCCTCCCCCGTCGCGACCGCAGGAAGGCGGAGTCGGTCGAGCAGCCGCGGCGGAGTGTCGGCGAGTGGGCCGGCCAGTTCGTGCGCCAGGCGTTCGTCCTCACCGGCCGGTACTTCGCCCTGTGGCGGCGAGACCTGTCCAGCCTGATGGCCATGGGCGGGCAGAGTCTGGTCGTCGCCCTGCTGTTGGCGGTCGTGTTCGGCGACGTGGGCAGCATGCCCACCGACCCCAGTTCGGAGGAGAAGGAGGTCGCCCAACTGCTTGCGCGTGCGGGCAAGCCGCCCGCGGCGGGGGAGAAGAAGGAGGCCAACAGGGCGGAGCGGGAGAAGGCCGCTCGCACCGTCAACCTGCTCTTCCTGCTGGCCGTGTCCAGCTTCTGGTTCGGGTGCAACAACGCGGCCAAGGAGATCGTCAAGGAGCGGACCATCTTCGTGCGTGAGTGCGACTTCAACCTGAAGCCCGGCAGCTACTACCTGTCCAAGCTGGTCGTCCTGTGGGGGTTCAGCTTCATCCAGGTGGCCCTGCTGTTCGGAGTGACGTCGGCCGTCTGCCACCCGCCGGGGAACGCCGTCGGCCAACTGGTGCTGCTCCTCACCCTGTCCGCCGCCGGCACCGCCCTCGGCCTGCTCATCTCCACCCTCGCCCCGTCGGAGGAGATGGCCATCACCCTCATCCCGATGGTCATCATCCCGCAGATCATCCTGTCCGGGGTGATCGCCCCGCTGTCCGGTCTGGGCAAGGGGTTGGCCCTGGCCGCCGTCACCACCTATTGGGGGAAGCAGGGGATGGACGCCCTCCTCCCGTCCGACATCGCCGACGCCGCCCGCGCGAGCAAGGTGGCCGAGGACGGGTCGTTCGCCGTCGCCCTGCTGGTCCTCGTCGCCCACACCCTGGCGTTCATCGCCGCCACCCTAGTCGTCATGACCCTCCGCGGGCGGTCCGCCGCCATGAAACTGCACACCCTCCGCAAGGCCATCACCCGTGTCTGAGAGGACCCGCTCATGATGCTCGCCGTCTGCCCGAACTGCCACCGCCGGCTGAAGGTGAACCCCGGCCCGGCCGACCGCGTTCTCACCTGCCCTGCGTGCAACACCAAGTTCCAGTTGCAGGTGACGGCGACCGCACTGCCGGTCGCCTCCGCGACCGCCACGCCTGTGGCGTTGCCCATCCCGCTCACCCCGGCCGGCCCACAACCGCTGCCCGTGCCGCTGACGCCCGCGCACGCGGTCCCGCCGTCCGAGCAGGCGACCGTCATGCCGGGCTGGTCGGGGGTGTCGCCGCCGCCCGCCCCGGCCCCCGCTCGTCGGGCCGTGCCGGTCGCCGCCCCACTGCCGTCGCCGAAAGCAACGCCCGTGAGGACGGCCGCCCCCGTCGCCAAGCCGGTCGTCGCCCGCCGCCCGGACGACGACGAACCGGCCCCGCCCATCCCGAAGCGGCGGAAAGACGACGACGAGGACGACGACGATCGCCCCGGTCGCCGCTCGCGGTCGTCGCGCCGGGCGGACGACGAGGACGACGACCCGCCCAAGAAGCGCGGCGGGATGCTGTTCGTGCTGATCGGCGGCGCGTGCCTGGCGCTGGCGGTGGTGGCCGTCGCGGTGGTGGTGTTCACCGCCGTCAAGACGACGGACGACAAACCGACGGCCGGCAAGAGCCTGGGCAAGTACGGCGGGATCGAGATCGGGGCGAAGGGGATCAAGTCGGTGGTGGTGGACTTCACCGCCGCCGAGGGGGGCGGGTACGCCTTCACCATGCCGTTCGAGCGGGACCACAACGTCGGTCTGGCCGCGCTGCCGACCGGCGGCAGCGACTTCGACCCGGTGGTCCTCGACCGGGCGGTGGCCGAGGTGAAGCAGGCGCACGATCAGATGACCAAATCGCACGGGGTGTCCGCCGACAAGGTGTTCGTGGTGGCCAGTAGCGGGCTGTTCGTGTCATTCAAAGACAACCCGGCCGCCCGGGAGCGGAACGCCGCCGAACTCACCCGGCGGGTGAAGGCGGCCACCGGCCTGGACTTGCAACTGGTGTCGGAGAAAGACGAGGGGCGGCTGTCCATGCTGGCGTGCGTGCCCACCCGCGACTTCCCGACCACTCTGCTCGTCGACGTCGGCTCGGGGAACACGAAGGGGGGAGTGCATACCGCCCCCGACACGTTCACCCCGCTGGTGTTGGACGCCGGCGTGAAGTCGTACACCGAGAAGGTCGACGCCAACGCCGACCTGCGACCCGCCGTCCGATTGTCCGCCGCCCAACTCCAGCAGAAGCTGCTCGCCCGCCCGCTGCACGACCAGACGGAACGGGAGCCGGGCCTGCTCGCGCCCCGCCGGGTGTACCTGAATGGGGGCATCGTGTACGCCATGGCCACTTACACCCACCCGGTCGAGCGGGGGAAGATGCGGACGCCGCTGAAGGTCGGGGACATCGACACGTTCCGCAAGCTGCTCGCCCGCCCGGACCAGGAGGCGGTGCGGCGGGAGGTGCTGGCGGCCGTGCCGCAGACGACCGACGAGGGGAAGGCGACGGCCAAACTGGTGGAGGAGGACCTGGCGAAGATCCCGAAGATCTACTCCCCGCGACAGTACCAGAACGGCCTCGACATCCTGGAGGCGGTGTCCGCCGAGTTCGACCTGGCGAGGAAGGAGGTGATCTTCTTCAACAAGAGCCACCTGACCCTCATCATGGGGTCCATCATTGAGAACGGGGAGATCGAGAAGAAGGCTGAGGCAGAGAAGAAGCCCGCGAAGTGACCCACCCGCCGAGAGCCCACCCGTGCCTACCATCGCCTGCCCGAACTGCCACAACTCGTCGGTCGTCGACGACAGCGTGATCGGCCGCACCGTCCGGTGCGGGGCGTGCCGCACCGCCTTCCCGGCGGCTCCAGCCACGCAGGGGGAGGTGGCCCCCCTTCCGAAGGGGTTGATTGGCGGGCGATACCGACTGAGTAACGAACTCGGTCGCGGCACCTTCGGGGCGGTGTACCGGGCGGCGGACACAAAACTCGGCGGACGGGAGGTGGCCGTCAAGATGCTCCTCCGTGATGCACTTGCATCTTCGGACGCCATCCGCCGCTTCCTACAAGAGGCCGAACTCCTATGCCTGGTCGACCACCCAAACGTCGTACGCCTCGAAGATAAGGGGGTGCATGGCGGCAGCCACTACCTGGTGTGCAAGCTGGTTAGGGGGAAGACACTGGCCGAGCTGATGCCCCAGCAGGGCGGGTTCCCCGACCCGCGGCAGGTGGTCGGGTGGGCCGTAACCCTCTGCCGCACCCTGCACGCGGTCTACTCCGAGCACAAGATCCTGCACCGCGACGTGAAGCCGGCGAACGTTATGCTCGAGCGGGACCACCTGTATCTGATGGATTTCGGCATGGCAGCTTGCTACGACCAGGCCATCGACGCGACGGGTATGGCCACCACCGCCGGTACAGCCGTCGGCACCCCGGCGTACATGCCGCCCGAGCAGGCGGTGTTCGACCGAGATCAGATCGGCCCGTGGTCCGATTTGTACGGTGTAGCCGCTGTGCTGTACCACCTCCTTACTGGCGCCCTGCCGGTCCCTTGGAGGGGTAAACTGCTCGACATCCTGACCGTCGCGCCGGTGCCCCCGTCCCGTAAGAAGCCAGGACTTGATCCCGACCTCGACCGCATTGTCCTGAAGGCGCTTGCCAAGAAGCCGGCTGACCGTTTCTCCAACGGGGACGAATTCGCTGCTGCCCTGCGGGGGTGGCTCGACAGCAGCCGAACGTCTTCTTCCTCACCCTTGCCTTTGCCACAACCGGCCCTCCCCGTGGGATCGACCGCCAAACCGGCAATTGTGTCACCGGTTCCATCGCTCTCCACGGGGGCGACGCCTGATGCAACGAGTCGCCGGGGAAACCACAAGTCGGTCGCGGTACAGACAACCCGTCAGCCAAGCACGGCACGCACAAAGTCTTCTCCCACGAAGGGGACTCACACACCACGATCAAGGGAAATCATTGAGGACGAGGGACAAAATCCTGATACGTCCGTTCAGAAGGTAAAGCGGTTTGTGATTGTGTCGATTGCCGCTGCTTTACTTGCGACACTGGTAGCGTTGTTCGGATTTTGTTGTAGATTTGGGACTCATCCACTTTTCGTTTTTTTGCGAGGAGAATCGATGGAATGAATGTGGACAAGTCCGAGATCGAAAAGCCCGCCAAGTGACCCGCCCCGGAGCCGACCCATGCCCGTTCAGATTGCTTGCCCGAACTGCGGACAGGCCGCGTCCGTCGATGACAGCTTCGTCGGCCGTACCGCCCGCTGCGGGGCGTGCCGCACCGCCTTCGCCGCCGTCCCGTCCGCCCCCAAGGCGGCCGCCGCCGCCCAACCGCTCATCGGCGGGCGGTATCAGGTGACGGGCGAACTCGGCCGCGGGGCGTTCGGTGTCGCCTACAAGGCGTTGGACGGCAAGTTGGGCAAGGATGTCGCCATCAAAATGCTCCTGCCGGAGGCGTTGCACTCGGCCGACGCCGTCCGCCGCTTCTTGCAAGAGGCCGAGTTGCTCGCCCGCCTCGACCACCCGCACGTGGTGCCCATCCTCGACAAGGGGACGCACGACGGCTGCCACTACCTGGTGTGCAAGCTGGTGAAGGGCAAGACGCTCGCCGACCTGATGGCCGGCGGCGGGCTGCGGGAGCCGCGGGTGATCGTCGGCCACGCCGTCACCCTGTGCAACACCCTGCACGCCGTGTACGCCGAACACGCCATCCTGCACCGCGACGTGAAGCCGGCCAACATGATGCTGGAGAAAGGGCACCTGTATCTGATGGACTTCGGCATGGCCGCCTGCCACGACAAGGACCCGCTGAGCGACACCGCCGGCGACGAGCAGGGGCTGGGCACCGTCGCCGGCACGGTCGTCGGCACGCCGGCATACATGCCGCCCGAGCAGGCGGTGTTCCAGCGGGACCAGATCGGACCGTGGTCCGACCTCTACAGCGTGGGGGCCGTCCTCTACCACTTCCTCACCGGCGGCATCCCCGTCCCATGGAAGGGGTCGGTGATGGACATCCTGACCGTGCAGCCACTGCCTCCGTCCCGCAAGCGGGCCGACCTCGATCCCGCCCTCGACCGCATCGTGCTCAAGTCGCTCGCCAAGCGGCCGGCCGACCGCTACCGCACCGGGGCCGAGTTCGCCGCCGCCCTGCAAGGGTGGCTGGACGGCACTCGGAGCGGCACCGGCACCGGCCCCGCCCCGCCCATCCCCCTGCCGCCCGGACCGGCCGCGCCGGGGACGGTGATCGCCAAGCCGGCAAAGCCGCCCAAAGCGCTTCCCCCCCCGCCCGGAGCCGAGACGGATCGGCCCACCCGCACGGCCCGCGACGAGCCGGTGGTGGAGCTGCCGCCGAAACTCCGCTCGCGGCCGCGGGCGGACGAACCGGACGACGACGCCCCGCCCGCCGACAAGAGCAGGATGATGCTCGGGATGATGCTGGCCGTCGCCGGCGGGGCCGTCCTGCTCATCGGCGTGTGCGTGCTCGTGCTCACCCTCTCGTGCAACGGTAAACCCGCCGCGACCGGCACGAAGACGACCGTGTGGAAGTAAGTCCTTCGACCCACAGCCCGTTCCCCCAGGTGCCCCATGACGCGACGCACGATTCCCGCCCTCCTGTCTTTGCTCCTGTTCCCGCTCGCCGCCACCGCCGCCGACCTGTACGGTGGGGTCGAGGTCGGGGCGAAGGGGGTGAAAGCGGTCGTCCTCGAAATGCCGGCCAAGGCCGACGGGGGCGACGTGAAGGTGCTGTTCAACAAGTCCACCAACGTCGGCCTCGCCCCGACCGAGAAGGACGCGAAGCTCGACCCCAAACTGGTAGGCGAGACGGCCGCGGCCGTCGCCGAG
>JANNQE010000212.1:0-1847 GCA_031441625.1 Planctomycetia bacterium | reverse complement strand
GGCGGCGGCGTGATGGGCGCGGCCGGCCTGAACGCGGCGAAGGCGATGCTGAAAGCGGGCTGAGGAAGATTGTTCACCGCCGAGGGCACATGAGGGCACGAGAGGAAGTCAGGGGAGTAGAATCCATTCTAACCTCTCTTCTCCTCATGTGCCCTCATGTGCCCTCGGCGGTGAACAATCTTCCTCAGCCCGCTTTCAGCATCGCCTTCGCCGCGTTCAGGCCGGCCGCGCCCATCACGCCGCCGCCGGGGTGGGCCGCCGCCCCGCACAGGAACAGCCCGCGAATCGGCGTGCGGTAGTTGGCGAACCCCGCCGCCGGCCGCAGGCTGAACATGCTGCCCAGGCTCATGCTCCCCTGCATGATGTTCCCGCCGGTGATGCCCCACAGCCGTTCCATTTCCGGCGGCGGGATCACCTGCCGGTGAAGCACGCTGGCTTTGAAGTTCGGGGCGTACTCGTTCAAGATGTCGAAGCAGCGGTCGGCGAACTTGTCCTTCTCCGCGTCCCAGGTGGTGCCTTTCAGGTGGTACGGGGCGTACTGCACGAACATGCTCAGGATGTGTTTTCCCGGCGGGGCGAGCGACGAATCGAGGGCCGTCGCCATCGTGCATTCGAGCATCGGGTTGGTGGCCGGCTTGCCGTACTTGGCGTCGTCGTAGGCGCGTTCGATGTACTCCATACTCGGGCAGATGTGCATGGTGCCGTGGTGGTGCGGGCCGACGCCGGCGGTGGGCATCGCCTTGAACCGCGGCGGTTCCGAGAGGGCGACGTTGATCTTCACCGTCGCGGAGGAGTAGTCGATTCTCTTGATCGCAGCCACGAACTCGGGGGGCAGGTCGGCGGTGTCCGTCAGCTTCAGGAACGTGACGTTCGCGTCGGCGCAACTGGCCACCATGTTCGCGGTGATCTCGGTGCCGTCGGCGAGTGCCACTCCGGTCGCCGTGCCGTTCTTCACGATGATCTTCGCCACCGGCGAGTTGGTGCGGATCTCCACCCCGTGGCTCTTCGCGGCACTCGCGATGCTCTGCGAAATCATCCCCATGCCGCCCTTCACGTACCCCCACACGCCCCGCACGCCGTTGCACTCGCCCATCACATGATGGAAAAGCACATACGCGGTGCCGGGATGACTCGGCGGGGCGAACGCGCCGATCACCGCATCGGTGGCGATGGTCGCCTTCAACACGTCCGACTCAAACCAGCGGTCGAGGATCGGCGTGGCCGCCCCGGTCAGGATTTCGATCGCCTCGGTGCCGACGGTGCGGCCGAGCTTGCGGAACTTCATCCCGAGTTGGCCGAGCGACCACAGGTCACCCAACCCGCCCCACGGGTCGGGCGGGGTCTGGGTCAGCAGCGGTTCGAGGAAGTCGGCCACCTGCGTGAGCATCGCCTCGTACTTCGGGTACGCCTCGGCGTCACGCTTGCTGAACTTGGCGATCTCGCGGTGGGTCAACTCCTTGTCCGGCCCCATGAGCAGCGACCGGCCGTCGGGCAGCGGGGTGAAGCTGCTCGGGCTGCGGGGGAGCATCTCGAACCCGTGCTTCTTCAGTTCCAGGTCCTTGATGATCTCAGGCCGCAGCAGGCTGTTCACGTAAGCGGCGGTGCTCACCTTGAAGCCGGGCCAGACCTCCTCCGTGACACAGCACCCTCCGATCACCTCGCGGCGTTCGAGGACGAGCACCTTCTTGCCCGCTTTGGCGAGATAGGCGGCGGTGACCAGGCCGTTGTGCCCGGCCCCGATGATGACAGCGTCGTAGTGTGGCATGGGGATAGACTATCGGCAGGCCACATTGAACCCACCCCACCCCCGGCGGCGAAGCGCCGCCGACCCCTCCCCAGCGGGGAGG
>JANNQE010000211.1:0-1540 GCA_031441625.1 Planctomycetia bacterium | reverse complement strand
AATGTAGCGAAGTTCATTCAGGGTCATGGCGGGTTCTTTGTGTTGATCGCCGCGCTGACGAAGAAGTTGACCGCGTTCGAGGCGGACACCGCCCGCCAGTTCGCCGACGCCGAGAGGACGAACGCCACCCTGTACGACGTGGTGTTCAGCACCCGCAAAGCCAAAGCCGCCCCATAACCCAACGGACCCGCCATGCTCCGCTCCTTCTCACTGCTCCTGCTCCTGCCCGCGGTCACGTTCGCGCAGACGCCCGAAGTGGTGGCGAAGATCGACGCCAAACTCGACGCCGAGCGCGCCGCCCAGCGGAACGAGGACGTGGAAATCCTCCGCCGGCTGCTGAACAAGGCGGCCGGCCTGCCGGACATTGCCAGCGTGAGCGTGACGGAGCAACCGGTTCAGCGGTTCTCGGGCGCGCGGGATTCCCTCCGCGACGGCAACGCCCCTACCGCTCCGGTGGTCGTGCAGGTGGCGCGGTCGTCCGCGGCCGTCGGCCCGTTCGACGGCGTGTACCTGCCGGGGGCGGGGGTGGTGTTCACCCTGCACGTCCCGGCCGGCGCGCCGACCACCACCCACGGCGACCGCATCGGCCTGAACTCGGCGTGCAACACCTGCCACCAGACGCAAGCCCACGCCGCCGTGCCCGCGTCCGTTTCGCTCGCCACCTGCACCACCTGCCACAGCGATGTGCCGAAGGGCGAGGCGCAGCTGTCCGACTGGGACCGGGTGAAGCAGGACGTGCGGGGAGACAAGTCGAAGCCGGCCGACAAGCCGAAGGGCGACAAGTCGAAGACGGCCGTGTGCGAGCCGGGCAATTTGCAAACGCTGATCGCCGGCGTGCTGGCGGCGAACGCCAAGAACGTGCGGCACCTGGGCGAGAAGGAGGGCGTGAGCGTGGTGGTCACGTTCGACGACGGGAGCGAGAAGCCGGCGTACAAGCAGATCGCACTGGACGACGACGCGACGAGAACCCTCAGCCCGCCCACCGGCTACTCGCTCGGCAGCAAGCCGTTCAGCCCCGAGGAGTTGAAAGCCCTCAACCTGGGCGACCTGCACCTGAAGCAGGGCAAGCACAAGGAGGCGTGCGACGCCTACGGCGCGGCCCTCGACCGCTTCCGGGCGAAGCCGTTCAAGGTGTCGGCCCCGGCGACGTTGACCGCCGAGCAGAAGAGGCAGTACGCCGACGAACTGCAGAAGGGCGTGCGGGACGCGATGAAGAGTTACGCCAAGGCGCTGCTGCTGTCCGACCAGACGGAGCGGGCGAAGGAGGCGCTGGAGTTGGCCACCGGGTTCGTGGTGCTGGAGGTGTCGCCGATCAGCACACCCGCGGCCAGCACCGGCCCGGCCAAGCTGATCGTCACCGTGAGCAAGGCGGACATCGACGCGGCGAAGGACGCGACCGCGGTCAAGAAGGCGGTGAAGGCCGAGCGACTGAACTTCCCCAAATAATGGCTAACGGCGGGACAGCGAGCCGGGGGCGGGAGCGACGGGAGCAAAACAAAAACCGTGGCGCACCCGCCCCGCGAGCCCGGGGTAACAAAGG
>JANNQE010000210.1:0-6167 GCA_031441625.1 Planctomycetia bacterium | reverse complement strand
TCGGCACCGCCGGGGAAGGCGGCGGGGTCGGCACGCCGGCGGTGAGCAGGGCCCGCACGTCCGGGTTGGTCAGCAGTTCCAACACCACCTCCTTCATCGCCTGCTTGGCCCCCTCCTTGCAGGCGTCGGCGACGGCGGCGGGCAGGGCGTCGGCGAGCACGTCGAGGATCGAGTCGAGGCGGTCCAACTGGTCGCCCAGCTGCTTGCGGGGCGGGCGGCCGTTCAGGGTCGCGGTCATGAGATTATCCGGGAACAGAGCGACCCGCCGGGGTGAGCGGCGGGTCTGGGGTGGTGAAGAGGAACACGGAGTTCAACAGCCGTCGCCGCAGAACCGCGCGTAGTCGGCGCGGAGTTCGGCCCGCACCTGGGACACGCGGGCGGCCGACACGCCGGCCTCCGCAGCAATGTCCCCCGGCCGCTCGCCGGCCAGCAGGCGGTCGAGCACCCGCCGCTTGGCGGTCGCCAGGGAGCCGACCCAGGCGGGGAAGTCGAGGCGGAACTGCACCTGGTCGGGCACCGGCGTGCGGGTGTTGTCGTGGACGGCTTCGACCAGACTGTCGCCGGCCGGGTCGGGGGCGGACAGCGAGGTCAGTCGCACCCCCTTCCGTTGCGAGCACGCGGGAGAGGAGACGTCGGCCACCGGCTCGCTCCCGCACGCCCGTCGGCCGGAGCGGGCGGCCCGGGCGGCGTACCCGGCCAGGCGGGTGGCGAACGTGTGCGGCTGACGACCGCGGCGGGCGAGGCGGACGAACCACACCCAGCACAGGGCGACGGCCTCGCAGGTGGCTTCCTCCCGCTGGTGGGGACAGCGGACGTGGCGTAGCTGGAAGCGGACGACGGCGAGCACGCGGGGGAGGACGGACAAGAAATCGCGGCTGATGGCGGGGGACGGCGGTTCGGGCATGACGGGCTCCGGCGCGGCAGGGGCCGCGGGTGGGACGGGTCGGACGGATCAGACGGGAGGGAACAAGAGGCGAGTGACGGGCCGGCGACGGTTAGCCCCCGCCGGCAAGGAAGTTTGACACGGATGGTGGG
Organism: Planctomycetia bacterium; assembly: GCA_031441625.1. GTDB lineage: Bacteria > Planctomycetota > Planctomycetia > Gemmatales > Gemmataceae > JALHQU01. The sequence goes on along the minus strand of JANNQE010000210.1, from coordinate 5,132 downwards.
CGGATTAACGGTGGGCGGACAGCGGTGAACGTCGGGTGGGTGGAAGGCGGTCGAGGTGTTCGCGGTCGAGGACGTGCGGCTCCGTTGGGACGAGTTGGATGTGAACGGGACGGTGACGGTGAAGGGGGGTGGAGGAGGTGTTCGTGCGGCCCGGAAACGCCCACGGCCCCGTCCACCAGGGTTGGCGAACGGGCCGCGGGTGACGGGCGAGGGGTAGTCCGCCGTCAGGAGAGTTTGACACACGGAGAACGTGGATTAAGGGTCGGCCGGCGTCCTTCCCACAGGCCGCGACGGGCGGGAGCGGGTGCTCGACCTGGTCACCACCCTCCACGCAGTCCGGGTGCTGATGGCGACCGTCGTGGTGCCCAGGTCGGCCCAGCACTGACGAATCGTGTCGAAGGGATTCATCAACGAAAATGACCCTGACGAGGTCCGTCGGTTCCGGGCAAAGTGGTCTGTTCACCACCGGCGGTTTGGCCACACTCACCTCGATCTGGAAGGTACTGCAATGCCGATCACAACCACAGCCGACACGGTCAGCTTTCGTGAGGGGGGCCTCGTCGCCGAAGTGCCGCTCGACGGGGTGCGGTTCGCCCACATGGGCTGCATGCTGCTCGGCAAGCTGCGCGACAAGACGCGGCCGCTCCCCGAAGAGGTCGTCGGCGAGTTCGTCCGCCGGCACGGGGCGAAGTGGCACAAGACGGACGATGCGACCGGGCAACTCGGAGCCGCCCTCGGTGCGGCCGCACGGGCGAGCGGGCACGCCGGCGTCGTACTCATCGACACCATGCGGAATGGATCTGACGCCTGGCGGCCGGGGGCGTTCCTGTCCGCCGCGGCCGAGGTCGCCCGCCGAGCGAACCCCGACCTGCGGGTCGGCTACGCGCGGGAGGACGACCTCTGCCCGCCCGCCGAACTGCTGAAGGACTTCATGCGCGAACAGTCGGGCGTGTCGTTCGGCGAGTACGCCGCCCGGTACGCCGAACACCTCCGCGGCGGGGCCGCGGAGGCCGCGGCCGGGCTGGTGGTCCGCAGCCTCGCCGAGGGGAAGTTGCCGGTCTTCTACTGCGTCGATCCGTACATCCCGGGGTACACAGCGCCGGCCGACTTCTGCTCGTGTACACCGTACCGCGAGCGGGCGTACCCGGCGGCCCTCCGCACCTGGGGGTGCCACCGGTTCGTGCTGGCCGAGGAGGTGGCCCGCTTCTTCGCCGACCGGGGGGTTGCGGTGGGCGTTCTGGAGGTGGATCAGAAGGCGACTCTGCCCCACTGCCGGGCGGTGCGGCTGACCGGCGGGTGATGGGAACGGGTCAGCCGTGGTATCATCGGCCGTGGCGCACACTCGGGGGGGGCGATGCCAGGCAACTCACCGGCCCACTTTCTCGCCATCGCAGCCGCCCGCACCGCAAGGCAGAAAGTATTTGCAACAATTGATCGCCACATGCGTGAAATCCCGATCCTCGTTCCTTGCGGTAAGGGTTGGGGCGTCCGTCTCCTCAGTGATCACCGGTTTGTCCGCCTAATGACGATTTTGGACTCCGTTGACGAGGGCGAAAGGTGGGAGAGTTACTTTTCATGGCTCGCTCCAACTACGGAAGTTCGAGACCTCTACCGCAGAATTGTTGGCCCCGATGACTTGGGGGGGACGGCAATCGAGGGCGTGCAAAAGATGCTCGGCTTGCCGTCCATGGAGCAGTTGTTGTTCCGAATCGGGTTGGGTGCCAGGAACGTCCCCTTCGATCTGGAGACGGTGGTGAAGGTCGGACGCGATGAGCATTTCTCACCATTCGTTCGCGGACTTGTGGTCCTCTCGTTTCTCTCCAGTTGTGATCCCGACATATGGGACGGCTTGCTCAACACTACGTCCTCGGACGTCACCGGTCTTGATCTCCGTCGTCGGATCACGGACGGTTATGTGGCATGGGCCTGTGGTGAGAGTGCGAAAGCGTATGACAGTTGGAGGTGGTCCGGAGCGACCAAGAGAGGGATGGTATCGGATGTTGAAGGCGTGATTCCGGACGACTCGTTGATCGAATCGATCTGCTGGGCGACCGTGGGGAAGGCGGTGGTCGAAAGTCGACACTCGGGGTGGTTCGAGTTGCTCGCCGCCGCCCTCTCCGAAGAGCTTTTCGTTGGCGAAGTCAGCTCCCGCGCGAAGGAGTTGGCGAACGACATCGCCCGCCACCTGCCATATGACGACTGACCGCGGGCGGGGTGGGTGCCCCGCCCGCGGCACGCCCTCACACCTGATACATCCGACCCTGAGGGTCGAGCATGTGCGGAGGAATCTTGTCCTGCGGCGGGGGCGAGCCGTCCGGGGCGAGCGGGGCGTTACTCAGGCTGGCGTGCCCCGGCGACTCGTCCAGCCGCGGCCGTTCGATCTCCGGGAACACCTTCCCCGGCCCGGTATGTTCCGTGTAGCTGATGCTGTTCGGCTTGGTGGCGGTGTCGTCGGCGAACGCGGCCGACCCGCCCTCCCAGTTCGGCTTGTTCAACCCGGACAGCGCGTCGTACTCCCCCTGAGTCATCACCCCGTTCGCCAGGGCGGTCTTCAGCCGCCCGTCGATGGCGTCGAGTTCCTTCCCGCCGGGGGTGTCGTGGATGGTCCCGGCCCGCGGGTCTTGGGCCGCGTGCCGCAGGGCCAACTCCGCCGAGTGGATCGTCTCGCCGGTGTTCTTGCCGAGGGCGTCGGCGTACACCTCCGACGGGCCGATGGGCCCGTTCGGGCCGTTCGCGTTCGCCGAGAAGCCGGAGTACGCCACGTTGTACTCCTTGCCGGTGGCGAACCGGCCGGGGTCGTTCCGCGCGGCGTAGGCCGCGTCGATGTCCGCCTCCAGTCGGGCGAAAGTGTCGGGCGGCTCGGCCGGCTTCACCGGCTCGGCCGCCGGCGGGGTGACGGTCGCCGCCGACGGGTCCACCGGCGGGGGCGAGGACGGGGGCGGGGTGCGGTCGGGGGAGTCGGTCATGGGGTCACGTCGGGGAACGGGGAACAGGAAACGCCCGCCGGCACCTGTTGCCGGCGGGGGCAGGGCCGGCCGGGTCAATCGCGGCCGGCGTCTGTGTCGCGGGTGGCGGCGGCGGCCATGCCGGTGAGCATCTCGCTCACTTCGCCCAGGCCGAGTTGGGCGAGGACGGCCGCCGCGTTGTGTTTGTGGAACACGCCTTTCGCTGCCAACTCGACGAGAGCGATGCGGCAGTCCCGCAGGGCGACGGCGTCGTTCCGTTCGGCCCGCAGTTGCTTCTGGAGCAACCCGCGGTACTCGTCGTGGGCGGCGGCCAACTGCCGCAGGTTGTCCCGAAGCGGCTGGCGGAGGTCCTGGAGCGCCCGGACGCCCGCCGGCGTCAGACCAGGTCGTCCGGCACCGATCGCCGGCACCACGTCGATGACGAACCGGCCGAGCAGTTGGCGGACGGCGAACGACGGCTCGGCCACTCCGCGGGTCGAGGTGAGGGCGGATTCCAGGCTGTCGGTGACGAACGACTCGTTCATCCCGGCCGCCATTCGCAGCGCCCCGTGCGTGGCCCCGTCCGCGGCCGACAGCCACCGCACGATCTCCTCCCGCTCGAACTCCAGGCGGGCCAGGGCGGTGCAGCGCTCGATCAGGCTGCCGCCGACGGGCTGGGAGAACGCCGCCCCGCGGTTCAGGTCGAGCTGCTCCCGCACCCGCGCGACGGCCAGCTCCGGGTGACGGCCGAGCGGCAGGCCGTCGGGGGTGTCGAACAGGCTGAGGAAGCGAGCGAACTTCGTGTCGATGGCGTGGGCGATCTTGTCGCCGAAGTTGGCGGCGGCGAGTGCCTGACACACCTGTTCCCACGCCACCACCGGCAGGCGGTCGGGCAGCAGTTCGGCCGGCAGGGTAAGCGCCCACGACAGCCCGCCGTCCAGCCACTCGGACTCGCGGCCCACCTGCATCCGCCCGTAGTGGACGCGGCCGAGCGCGTTCAGGTCGATCAACTGGTGTGGTTCGAGCGCGAGGCGGAGGCGGTCCCACGGGCAGCGGACCAGCCATGAGCCGCGCTCGGCGTACGGGATGAAGTGCCCCTTCGCCGAGTACGCCACCTTCCCGATCACCGGCGGGGTGCCGCCGCCCGGCGGCGGGCTGACGGTGGCCACCGGCCGGCCGTCGGGAACCAGTTCGACCCAGTAGGCGGTGTCGCGGAACTCCTCCCCACTCCGTTCCGGGTCGGTCGCGGTGTCCGGTTCGACTTCGTCCGCGACGGGGGCGGTTCGTGCGACGGCGGGCGGGGCCTTCGGGAGAGGGGTGAGTGCGGCGAAGTAGGCGTACACGATGAAGAACCCGGCGGCGACGAACCCGCTCACCAGTTGCAACACCTTCAGCTCGTTAAAGGTGGTGGGGAACACCCCGCCCAAGTCGAACAGTTGGGTAGCGAGGGCGGCCACCGCCTGAACGCCGACGGCCGCGATCACCGCCCCGACGAGCGACCCGTGCAGGCCGGGCTGACGGAGGGTGAGTCGGCGGACGCGGACGGTCAGGTGGGCCAGGACGACCACGGCGGACATGCCCATGACCGCACGCCCGGCCCACGGGTACGAGAGCGGGGCGCGGAACGCCGCCACCTCCAGAGCCAAATTGATGACGAACGCCAGCACCGCCGCCCGCAGGGCGATGACCCACCCGCGGGCCGTCTCGCGTGCCAGCAGCGGCGCCTGCCACAGCGAGCGGTCGGACCCGTTCAGCAGCCACCACCCGGCCAGCAGAAGGGTCAGTTGGACGCCGACCGCGAGCACCTCCGCCCATTCGGCGTGTCCCGGCTGCCAGAAGGTGAGCGGGGCTTCCACCGCCGCCGCCGGCAGACCGAGCAGGACCACGTCCGCCGACACGGACGGGCAGAGGCCGAGGGAGGTGAACAGCATGTCGATGAGCGGCAGGGCCAGCACCACCCAGCCGAGGGTGCGGCGGCGGTTCTGGGAAGCGGTCGGCCGCAGGCGGGCGAGGAAGTCGGTCGTCGCCGCCGGGTTGAGCGTGTGCGGGCCGGGGGCGGGCGCGAGCGGTTCGGGCATGAGAGTGTCCGGTGAACGGGGTGAAGGGGTCCGTGGTCGGCGTTGTGGCCGGCTTCCTGATTGGCCTGCTGGTGGCCGATTTTATATTCGAGCGGTTTCTCGAATACCT
>JANNQE010000209.1:0-4376 GCA_031441625.1 Planctomycetia bacterium | reverse complement strand
CCGGTCACTGCGTTCCCGGTTCCAGGGTGCGGGGGCACTATAAGAAAAACCGCCGTCCTTGCCGTGTCCGCAACCGCCGTCCGCCGTAAAACTGTCCGCCACCACCGCCCCGGTTTCGCCCTTCACTGAGGTCCGCCCGTGCTCGAAGTCGATCGCTTCATGGTCAAAGAGCAGGTGAAGTTCTTCAAGACGCAGCAGAAGTACGACATCTTCGACTACGAGACCGAAGAGCAACTGGGGACGGCCGAGGAGAAGCTCAGCTCGATGGTGCAGACGCTCCGCTGGTTCCTGCCGAAGACGTGGTTCCCGACCACCGTGGTGATCCGCGACCACGAGGACGCGGTGGTGTTCAAGATCCACCGCGGGGCGTTCCTCTTCCAGGCCCGCGTGGAGGTGCTGAACGCCGACAACGAGATGATCGGGTACTTCAAGAGCAAGCTGTTCTCGTTCGGCGGCGGGTTCTGGGTGTACGACGCCAAAGACAAGCAGTTCGCCGAGGTGAAGGGCAACTTCTTCGGCTTCGACTACAAGGTGCTCACCCCGGACGGGGAGAAATTGGGGAGCGTGAATAAGAAGTGGGGCGGCGCGCTGAAGGAGCTGTTCACCTCCGCCGACACGTACATGGTGGACGTGTCCGAAGACCTGTCCGAGCAGCCGGTGGCCAAGATGCTGGTGCTCGCGGCCGCCATCGCCATTGATGTCATCTTCAAGTCCGAGAACCGCGGCGGTGGCGGCATCGGCATCGGCTGACCCGCGCCTGGAACCGCCGGCGTGAGCCGGCTGGGTCGCACCCGGCCGGCTCACGCCGGCGGTTCCAGAAACCCCCCGGCGGACTCACGTCGCGCCGTTCGCCAGGAGGTTCCCATGCTCACCGCCGACGGCTGCCGCGGGCGTGTGCAGCGGCTGCTCGCAGCCCTCCGGCCGGTCGCCCCGCTCCTGCTCGCCGACCCCGTCCACCTGCGGTACTTCGCCAACGCCCACACCGACCCGTTCCATTTGGGGGCCGACTTCGGCGGCTTCCTGAAGGTGGCCCCGGACGGCCGCACCACCCTGTACCACGACCACCGCGCGCCCAAGACCTACGACGCCGCGTTCGTGGACGAGCGGGTGCCGGTGAAGTGGTACGACGGCAAGACGCCCGGCCAGGGGCCGCGGCGGCTGATCCTGCGGGATGTGGTGGAACTGGCCGGCACGGGCGGGCGGGTTCATGACGCGCTCACCGACCCCGATGCGGTGCAACTTCACACGCTCGTTGGTGAACTGCGGCGGCGGAAGGACGCGGACGAGATCGCCCTGCTGAAGGCGTGCATGGCGGTGACGAACGCCGGGCACGAGTGGGCGATGGTCGTCACCGAACCGGGCATGACCGAACTGGCCGTGTACAGCGGCATCGCGGCCGAATGCACACGGGTCGCCGGCTTCCCGGTGGTGGTGTACGGCGACTTCGCGGTGAGCGACGGCATGGCCCGCCGCGGCGGGATGGCCACCCGCCGCGAGTTGAAGGCGGGGGATTTGCTCATCCTCGACTTCTCGGTCGTCATCCAGGGCTACCGCAGCGACTTCACGAACACCCTATGCGTGGGCGGGCGGCCGACGGACGAGCAGCGGAAGCTGTTCGACCTGTGCGTGGCGGCGATGGCGGCGGGCGAGGCGGTGCTGACCGGCGGGGCGAGGTGCCAGGACGTGTACGACGCGGTCCGCGGGGTGTTCGCCGCACAGGGGTTGGCGAAGGCGTTCCCGCACCACGCCGGGCACGGGCTGGGCGTCAGCCACCCGGAGCCGCCGTACTTCGTGGAAAAGAGCGAGGGCGAAGTGGTGGCCGGCGACGTGGTGACGCTCGAACCGGGGCTGTACATCGACGGCGTCGGCGGGGTGCGGATCGAGCACAACTACCTGGTGACCGACGACGGGTTCGAGCGCCTGAGCGGGCACGAGATCCGGCTGACGTGACTTGGCGAGCGGCGGCCGTCAGGCCGCTGTTTCTTGTGGGGAACAGCCCCCTAACGGGGGCCGCTCGCCCGGAAAACAACCCGCTCACGTCGCGCCGTTCGCCCGGCTCGTCGCAATCACCCCTTCGGTCGGGCTACTCGCCGTCGCGTACAGCTTCTTCGGGATGCGCCCGGCGAGGTACGCCAACCGACCCGCGTCGGTGGCGTATCGCATCGCCCACGCCATCCGCACCGGGTCTTTCGCGCTCGCGATCGCCGTATTCAGCAGCACGCCGTCGCACCCCAGTTCCATCGCCACGCTCACGTCCGAGGCCGTGCCCACGCCGGCGTCCACGATCACGGGATAGTCCGGGTCGTTCTCCTTCAGGTACTCCAGGCAGATGCGGATGTTGTTCGGGTTCAGAATGCCCTGCCCCGATCCGATGGGACTGCCGGCCGGCATCACGCTCGCCGCACCTGCTTCTTTCAACCGCTTCGCCAGCACCGGGTCGTCGGAGCTGTACACGAGCACGGTGAACCCTTCCTTCACCAGTTGCTCGGTCGCCTTCAGCGTGTCGAACGGGTCGGGCAGCAGCGTCCGCTTGTCGGCGAGGCATTCGAGCTTCACCCAGTTCGCACCGGGGTTCTCGAGCCCCTTCAGCAACTCGCGGGCGAGTCGGGCGTGGCGGACGGCGTCGTCGGCACTGAAGCACCCGGCCGTGTTCGGCAGGATGGTCAACTTCGCCAGATCGAGGAAGTCGAGGATGGAGTGGCCGGCGGCGTCGATGAGCCGCTCGCGGCGGACGGCCACGGTGGTGACTTCGCACCCGCTGGCGGTCATGCACTCCCGCATCAGCTCGTAGGTGGCGAACTTGCCGGTGCCGGTGAACAGCCGGGAGCGGAAGGTGAACGGCCCGACGCGGAGCGGGGTGTCTGTGGTCATGGCTCTGGTTCCCCTCTCCCCAGCGGGGAGAGGGGGACCAATCACTACTCCTTCGACCGCTTCAGGTACTTGCCGTCTTCCGTCTGGACGACGATCAGTTCGCCCTCGGCGATGAAGCTGGGTACCTGCACCACGATGCCGGTTTCCAGGGTGGCCGCTTTCGTCTGGGCGGCGGCCGTCGCACCTTTTATTCCCGGCTCGGTCTCGGTCACCTTCAGCACCACCGTCTGCGGCAGTTCCATGCTCAGCGCGTTGCCGTCGTAGAAGGTGATCTTGACGGTGTCGTTCTCCCGCAGGTACTTCATCATGTCGCCGACCATCGCCGCGTTCAGCGACACCTGCTCGAACGTCTCCGAGTCCATGAAGATGTACTCGTCGCCGTCCTTGTAGCTGTACGTGTGGTCGCGGGTGTCCAGGTACACCACGTCCACCTTGTCGTCGGGTTGCACCCGCGTGTCGGTGATGCTGCCGCTCTTCAGGTTCTTCAGCTTCAGGTATAGGATGGCCCGCCAGTTGCCCGGCGTGTTCAGGTCGCGGTCCAGGCAGTAGTAGAGCTGCCCGTCCATGTTCAGCACCATCCCCCGCCGCACGTCAATCAACTTGGTCGCCGCCATCGGACGCCCTCCGGTGATGTCGAGTGGAATGTGTGGAAGGCATTCAATCTAGCGGGGTGGGGCGGGCGCGAGAACCCCACTTGAACGGTCATCCCGTGCCGGCGGGCCGAGCGGCGCGTGCCTTGGCACCCAGGGTGGAACCCTGGGTACTCATTCAGCCGGCCGGCAGGGTGATGCAGAACTGCGTACCGCGGCCGGGTTCGCTGTGGCAGGCGATCAGCCCGCCGTGCGCCAGCACGATCCGCCGGGCGGTGGCCAGACCCAGCCCGTGCCCGCCCGGCTTGGTGGTGAAGAACGGCTCGAACACCCGCGGCAGCAACTCCGCCGACACTCCCACGCCGGTGTCGATGACCGCCAGCACCACCATCCCGCCGTCGGGTCGCACTTGCACCGTCATCGTGCCGCCGTCCGGCATGGCGTCTTGCGCGTTCAGCATCAGGTTGAGCAGCGCCTTCTCGAACAACTCCTCGTCCACGCTCACGGCCGGCACGTCGGGGGCGGTGTGGCACACGATCTCGACGTTCTGCATCCGTGCGGTGGGCGAAAGGAAATCGACCATCCGCCCGACCAGTGCGGGCAGGTCGCACCGGGCCGGTGTGGGGGTGTCGGCGCGGGCGAACCGCAGGAAGTCGTTCGACAAGTCCACCAGCCGGCGGCAGTCGTCGGTCAGGCGGGCCACGCGGTCGGCGGCGCGGCGCTCGCGGGGCGACTCCGGCGGGTCGAGGTCTTCGCCCAGCAGTTGGAGGTGGAGCGACAGGGTGTTGATGTGGTTCTTCAGCTCGTGAATGAACCCGCCGGCGAGTTCGGCCAGTTCGAGGTATTGGGCGGTGGGCATGGGAGGGTCATCGTAGGGCGGGCCGCCGTTCGCCGTCAGGCGAACAAGCCCCGCCG
>JANNQE010000208.1:0-3066 GCA_031441625.1 Planctomycetia bacterium | reverse complement strand
GGGGTGGCCGCGGGGCGGTTCCCGCCCCCCCCCGCCCCCCCCCCCGCCGGTTCACCCCGTGCCCACTCCTTCAACTGCGTCTCCACCTCCTCGCTGAACTGGCTCTTCGGCATCACCACATCGCACCCGGCGCGGCGGGCGGCCTTTAGCGTTTCCACATCCACATGCGAACCGAAGCCGATCACCCTGGTCACGCCCGCGGCCCGCAACTCCGGCAGCAATTTCGGCAGGTCCAACCCTTCCAAATGCAGATCGACGATCACGCAGGCAGAGCCGACGGCCTTCGCCACCGCCGCGGCGGGGGTGCGGGCGACGGCCACCGGGATGCCGTGCGCCCGCCCGGTCGTCGTCACCTTGCTGCCGAACAGCAGGTCGTCGCACAACAACAGCACACTCACTTCTTCTCCTTCCGTTCGCTCTTGAGCAGTTCCAAGACGCTTTTCATCGCGTCGTCCGGTTTGTTCGCCTTCAGCCCATCGGTCAGGGCCGCCGCCAGTTTCTTCGTCATGTCGGCGGGGAACAGCTTCTCCGCCGGGCCGGTCAACTCGACGTACAGCGTCTTCGGGTCTTTCACGATGACGATGCCCACGTCGGCCTCCTTCAGCACCATCCGACTGCGGGTGAACTTCTTCATGTACTCGTCGCGTGCCGCCTTGTCCTTCCGGATCTCGGCCAGTTGCTTCTCGTCGGTCGTCGCCGCGGCGTGCGTCTCGATCATCACGTCCAGGTCGGCCTTGAAGAAGTCGGCCACCGCCGCGTTCGCCGCCTTGATCGCGTCGTCGGAGAACAACTTGGCCTCGTCGCTCACCGTCGGCGTCGTCCGCTCCTTCTTCACCACCGGCTTCTCCGCCTTCACCTCCTTCACCGGCTTCGTCGCCAGCAGTTGCTTCACCTCCGACACGTCGATGAAGGTGCTCACCAGTTGGGCGTTGATCGCCCCGCCTTGCGTGACGCCCACCAGTTCGCCCTTGCTGTTCAGCAGCGGCCCGCCGCTGTCGCCGGGGTTCGTGGGCGAGTCGGTCTCCACCACTTTGGCCTCAAACGTGGCCACCTTCTTCGGTGCCACCTCCGCCTTCCACTCCTTCTTGTACACCTGCCGCACCGCCCCCTTGACGTACCCGAACAGGGCGTCGGACTTGCCCGCACTGCCGATGGAATGCACGGTGTCGCCGGGGTCCGGGCTGGCCGCCGCGAGCGGGATGGCCTCGGTGTTGTCGGGCACGGAATCGAGACGGAGCACGGCCAGATCGGCCTTCTTGTCCACGGCGATGACGCGGGCGTTGATCGCCAGCCGCTTCGCCCGGTCGCGGTAGTAGTCCCTCTCGGCCACCGGCGAGCCGTCACGGAAGTGCGGGAAGAACACCTTCGCCGACGGGTTTTCGAGCACCACGTGGTAGTTGGTCAGCACCAGGCGGCGGTCCAGGTCCACGAGCGACCCGCTGCCGGTCGCCAGCCCCGCGTCTCGCTGGGAATGCACCCACACGACCGACGGTACTGCCTTCTTGTACACCTTCGCCCCTTCCGACTTGTCGTCGGCGACGGCGAGCGGGGCGAACACCAGCAGGGTGAAAAGTAGGACGAGGCGGGGCATGGGAAACTCCGAAGCGGTGAAGGATTGTACCGTCTGGGCGAACCGCGCGACGTGAGTCCGCCGGTGTATTCACCCCCGGGCGCACCCAGGACGCGCCGTTCGCCAGGACCGGCATCAATCTTCATCCAGCGCGTCGCCCAGCACGCTCTCGTTCACATAAATGGGCACCTTCGCCGTCACTGCTACGGCCACCGCGTCGCTCGGCCGGCAGTCCACCTCCCGCAGGTCGCCGTCCTGCCGCACCCGCAGCTTGGCGAAGTACGTCTGGTCCCGCAGGTCGTTGATGAGCACGTCCTGGATCTCCCCGCCGAGTTGCTCGATGCTGTTCACGATCAGGTCGTGTGTGAGCGGGCGGGGGGTGGGCAGGCCTTTCACCCGGCGGTCGATGCTGGTGGCCTCGAACAGGCCGATGACGATGGGCAGGCTGCGGTCGCCGCCCGTCTCGTTCAGCACGATCACCTGATCCTCGTCGATCTCGTTGATGATGATCCGCTTGAGTTCCAATTGGATGGGCACGGCGGGCCTCGGGTCGGCGGCAGGGCGGGGCAGGCGGACGGCCCGCACGGCGATTATACCAGGGCCGGGCCGCCCCGTGCTCCGCCGCGCGCGCCGGAAGGAATGCCTGGGCCACCTCGGCCGCCCGCCTACACTACCCCCGACCACCCAACCGGAGAGCCGATCATGGCACACACCCTGCCGACCCTGCCCTACGCCTTCGCCGCGCTCGAGCCGCACATCGACGCGACGACGATGGAAATCCACAGCCAGCGGCACCACAAGGCGTATGTGGACAACCTGAACAAAGCACTCGAGTCCGCCCCGGACCACGCGGGCAAAGACATCGAGACGCTGCTCCGCGAGATCAAGGGCGTGCCGGACGCCATCCGCCAGGCGGTCATCAACAACGGCGGCGGGCACCACAACCACGCGACCTTCTGGGAGGTCATGACGCCGAACGGCGGCGGCGAGCCGAGCGGGGCGGTGGGTGAGGCCATCACGGCGGCGTTCGGCGACTTCGCCAAGTTCAAGGACACCTTCAAGCAGAACGCCCTGACGCAGTTCGGCAGCGGGTGGAGTTGGCTGGTGTGGGACCCGGCGAAGGCGGCGGTGGCGGCGGTGAAGCTGCCGAACCAGAACAGCCCGCTCATGGACGGCATGGTGCCGCTGCTCGGCTCCGGCAAGCAGCCGCTCGGCGAGAAATTCATGCTCGGTAAGCGGCCTGAAGCCGACGCCGGCGATCGCGATTTGATGACAATTCGCACCGAGTATCCCTACCAGAGCTTGAAATTCTGGACCGCAGGCAGCACGCATCCCGCGCTCGATCTATGGAACGTTTATATCCCCGTCGATAGTGCGCAACGCACTAATCACACCTTCGGATTGATGATGATCCGCCGCCCCGACACGCCCATCGTGCTCGATTTGTTCTGGCCGTTCATCGTCTGGTTTACCAACGGCATCTTCGCCGAAGACCG
>JANNQE010000207.1:0-3570 GCA_031441625.1 Planctomycetia bacterium | reverse complement strand
TCACTCAGAGGGGCAACCTTGATCTTCTTCCCGTCGGGAGCGGTGTAGGTGCCGGCGACCGCTTCGGGAGGAGGCATGGCGCTGCCGAGGTACGCCAGGTTGACTTGCCGATGCGTCTCGACGGTTGGGACAACGACGATTTTGCCTACGAGGCCATTCCCGGCGACCCAAACTCTTTGGTCTACAAGGGCAAACCGGTTGCCAACACGCCGGAGACGCATCGGCAAGTCAACCTGGCGTACCTCGGCAGCGCCATGCCTCCTCCCGAAGCGGTCGCCGGCACCTACACCGCTCCCGACGGGAAGAAGATCAAGGTTGCCCCTCTGAGTGATGAGGATCGCTTCACGCTGGTGCGCTGGATCGACCTCGGCTGTCCAATCGACCTCGACTTCGACGCCAACCAGCCGGAGGCTCGCGGCCACGGTTGGCTTGCGGACGACAACCGCCCGACGCTGACCCTGACAACGCCACGCACCGACGCCGGGCTTACTCGCCTCCTGGTCGGTATGCACGACTACGATAGCGGTCTCGACCTGGAAAGTTTTCGAGTCGTGGCCGACGTCGCCATCAATGGCAGTGTCCCCGGAACCAACCTCGCGGCTCAGTTCAAACTCAAGACGCAGGGCGTGTGGGAAATGGTGCTCGCTCAACCATTGTCGAAGGGCACGCTGACGGTCTCGGTGAAGGATCGGGCCGGCAACCAGACGCGCATCGAGCGATCGTTTTCCGCGAAATGAGTCGCGTTCAGTCGCGTCCCCTTTATTTCCTCCAGTTACCCCACCGCGCTTTCGGAGTTCCTCATGAGATCGCTTTTTGCCGTTCTGCTCGTGCTGACGGCTTGTGCCCCGCTCGTGGGCCAACCACCAGAATCGCCGCGGATACCCATCCTCCTTGACACCGCCCTCGGCAGCGATCTCGATCAGGGCTTCGCACTCGCCCTCATGTTGGCGAGCCCCGAGTTCGATCCTCGCGGCGTCACCACCGTCTGTGCCGATACCAACGTTCGCGCTTTGATGGCCTGCCGATTTCTGACGATGACGGGACGCCGGGCCATTCCGGTCGCCGCCGCCGCCGCGCCGCAAGCAGCGCGGCCGATCACGCCGACCGGGCAATATCGCTACTACTACCATCCCGACGTGCTCTTCAATCGCACCACCCGCCCGGCCAAGGAGCCAGCGGTCGACTTCCTTTACAGCCGGCTCAAGGCGCAACAGGGCAAGATCACGATCGTCGCCGCCGGGCCGCTCACTAACATTGCCCGCCTCATCGCCGACAAGCCCGACAGCAAGGCGTGGATCAAACGCATCGTCGTGGTAGGCGGCTCCATCAAGGAGCCTACGCCCGAGGCCAACCTCCGCGCCGACATCGACGCCGCCCGCACCGTCTTCGCCTCCGGCGTGCCGCTCGTCGTTGTGCCGCGCGAAGCCACCGCCAACCTCAAGCTCGACGACGATGGCCTGCGCCGCGTCTTTGCGCCTGTGACTGCCCTCTCCCTGCAACTCGAGACGCTGCACCAACTCGGCGACGAGAAGAATCCCGGCCTCGCCGCTGTGCTCGCGGTCGCCCTCTGCCTGGATGATCGCTTCGCGTCGCTCGAGGATCTCGCCCTCGAGATCGACAAGGAAGGCGTCACCCGCGTCACCAAGGGGAAGCCGAACGCCCGGGTCGCGACGTCCGTCCGCGCTGGCGACTTCCTCAAGTGGTATGTGGACCGCATGGCCTCGTGTGTCTCGCCCGCCAAGCAGCCGTCGAAGCTGATCGAGGCCGGCGGTTTTCCCAATCGCGTACACGTTGCTGAGGATTATGAAAACGACATCGAACGCTTCTGGTGGATGAGCGGCAAGGACGAGACCAAGAACACTCCGCCGGGCAGCCGTCGCGTGTGCCGAGGGACGCTGACTCACGACTACGACGATCTGCTGGGCAACCCGAAGGCCATGCACACCGCCGTGATCTTCAATCCCGTGCCCGGTCCGCCCATGGGCAAGAACCCACGCTTGAGTTTCCGCTACTTCCTCAAGGGGACGGATCGGCTGTGCGTGCAGATCTACAGCCTCACGAACGGCTATCATCGGCAGCTTTACCTGACAGGACTGCCGCAGGGGCGCTGGGAATCGGGTACGGTGGACATGACGGCCGCGCGTCGGCTGGACGGCACCGGCGGCCCGCTGTCGGAACACGAGCGCATCGACGACATTCAGTTCTACGCCGAGCCAACGTCCGAGCTGCTCATCGACGACGTGATCTTGTACGATGCGGCCGCACCGAGCGAGAAACGGCCGTTCCCGAAACACATCCACTTCACCGCGACGTTCGACACCGGCGTGGCCGGCAAACACTGGTTGGGCAACTTCGACGTGGTGCCGGACAAGGGCTACTTCTGGCGGGCGGCCAAGTCGGTCGACAACGCCGAGCGAGGCTTCCCCTGGATTCGCCTGCAACTGCGCGGCGAACGCGATATGGGTGACGCGACTCAGCTCACCTTCCGCTATCGCCTGACCGGTGCGAACTCGTTGCGTGCCGTGCTCGTCAATCGCACGGCCAAGACCGAGCACGTCGTCGATGTGAAGGGGCTCAAGCAGGACATGTGGGGCGAGGCGACGGTCGACTTCAAGGGGCCGAAGATGGGCGACCGTGTCGACGAGTTGCACTGGCTATTGCCGCGCGGCGCGGAACTCTTGATCGACGACGTGATGTTGTATGAGCCGGGACGTTGAAGCGACGGCATCACCAAGGAAGACGATCAGACACTGATCGGCAATTACACCCCGCCCGACGTGAAGAAGGGCGATCTCGTGCTGTGTCTTTATGGAAACAGGGAGCGTCGAGTCACGTCCGACGAACTCGACGACAAGGCACGGATCGCGAAGCGGTACGGCATCAGGCCGCAACCGCGATGGACACCTGAGCGGGGCCACCCGGCCGAAGCACCGCACGTACGTGGGGCTGCTCGAACGCGGCCTTCGCATGCCTTCCATCCGGGTGGCCAAGCAGGTCGCCGAGGCGGTGGGGACCACGGTCGGCGACCTGCTCGCCGAGGTAGACGCCGAAGGGGAGAGTCGTCGAAAGGGCAAGGGAAAGGGGATGAGCGTCGCCCGCCATCGGAACGCAAGCCGCGGCGGGCGTGAAACGGGACGAGCCTGTAGCCCGTTTCACGCCCGACAGGGATCTCACCCCACCTGTTCGGCTATTCGGGCGGCCAACTCCTCGTTCCGCTCGGCGTACACCTGCATCACGTCGGCCTGGGCGTGGCCGAGCAACACTAGGGCCGCCTCCAGCCCGTGGCCCTTGCGGACGCCGGTGGCGAACGTGTGGCGGAGAAGGGGCGGTCGAAGCCGTCGGTGTGGGTTAGAGGGCCGAAGGGAAGGAATGCGAAGTGCCTGTGGCCGCGCCTCACCCCCATCGTGGTGGCGTGGAGTCAAAGTCACTGCCGGGCAACGCCCTCGATCGCGGCGAGCTCCGCCGGGGCGAGCGGGAAGCCGACGACGGCGAGGTCTGCGCGCATGTGGCTTTCGTCGGTCGTGCCGGTCAGGGCCACCATCCCGACGTCCAGGCTGAACCGGAACACGA
>JANNQE010000206.1:0-13203 GCA_031441625.1 Planctomycetia bacterium | reverse complement strand
TCGCTCTCGGAGAGAGCGACCCACCCTATCGGTCGGTACAACACCCCTCTCTCCCAGGGGTGTTCTCATGTCGCGCCTGCTTCTCTCGCTCGCCCTCAGTGCCGTCGCCCCACTCGCCTTCGCCGCCAGCCCGAACGTCGTCGTCAACCTGGCCGACGACCTCGGTTGGGGCGACCTGAGCGGCAGCGGGAACACCACCGTCAACACCCCGCGCATCGACTCGCTCGCCACCGACGGGGCCACCTTCGAGCGGTTCTTCGTGCAGCCGGTCTGCTCGCCCACGCGGGCCGAGTTCCTCACCGGCCGCTACCACCCCCGCGGCGGGGTGCGGGGCGTGACGAGCGGCGGCGAGCGGCTGAACCTGAACGAGACCACCATCGCCGACAGCTTCAAGAAGGCGGGCTACGCCACC
This sequence comes from Planctomycetia bacterium, assembly GCA_031441625.1. GTDB lineage: Bacteria > Planctomycetota > Planctomycetia > Gemmatales > Gemmataceae > JALHQU01. The sequence continues at coordinate 12,791 of JANNQE010000206.1, read as the reverse complement.
GGGTGTTTCGGCAAGTGGCACAACGGCAGTCAGATGCCGTACCACCCGAACGGCTGCGGGTTCGACGAGTTCTTCGGCTTCACGCACGGCCACCTGGCCCACTACTCCGACAGCACCGACCTCGACCACAACGGCAAACCGGCCACCGGCAAAGGCTACCTGCCCGACGAACTGACCACCCGCGCCACCGACTGGTTCGGCACGCAGGCGAAGGCGGGCAAGCCGTTCTTCGCATTCCTGGCCTTTAACACCCCGCACTCGCCCATGCAGGTGCCGGACAAATACTGGGACCGCTTCAAGGCCGCGGAACTCAAGCAGAAGGGCAAGCCGGCCGAGAACCTCGACCACACGCGGGCGGCCCTGGCCATGACCGAGAACCTGGACGACAACGTCGGCCGCGTGCTCGACGCCCTGAAGGCGAACAAGCTCGACGCCAACACACTGGTGCTCTTCTTCAGCGACAACGGGCCGAACGGGCCGCGCTGGGTCGGCACGATGAAGGGGCAGAAGGGGAGCACCGACGACGGCGGGGTGCGATCCGTGTTGCACGTGCGGTGGAATGGCACCATCAAACGCGGCACGGTGGTGAAGCCGGTCGCCGGGGCCATCGACCTCCGGCCCACCCTGCTGGCGCTGTGCGGGGTGACGAACGTGGGGGCGAAACGGCTCGACGGTCTCGACCTGAGCAAGCAGTTGTTGGCCGCCGACCCGCCGGCGGTGCCCGAACGGTATCTGGTGCAGTCGTGGAACGGCAAGCACTCGGTGCGGTCGGACCGCTTCCGGTTAGACGCCGCCGGCAAGCTGTTCGACATGACCGCCGATCCGAGCCAAACGACCGACGTGAGCGCGAAGGAACCGACCATGCTCAAGGCCCACCAGGACGCGCTGGCGGCGTGGAAAGCCGACGTGCTGGCCGACCTGCCGGCGAAAGACGAGCGGCCGTTCCCGGTCGGGCACGCCGACCGCACCGAGCTGCCGGCCCGTGACGGCGTGCCGGTCGGCGGCGTCAAGCGGAGCGCGAACGCGCCGAACAGCTCGTACTTCACCAACTGGACCAAACCCGCCGACGCGCTGACGTGGCACGTCGAGTTGCCCGAGGCCGGCGACTACGAACTGATCGTGCAGTACACCTGCGGCAAGGCGGACGTCGGCTCGACACTCGAAGCGAAGTTGGGGGCGGCCACGTGGACCGGAAAAATCGAGAAGGCCGCCGACCCGCCGCTCGTGGGCAAAGAAGCGGATCGCGTGGTGCGGCAGGGCGAGTCGTACACCAAGCCGTTCGCGGTGGTGAGCCTGGGCGTGGTGGGCGTGGTGAAGGGCACCAGCACGCTCACCCTGCGGGCGACCGACATCCCCGGCGGGCAGGTGGCGGACGTGCGGGGCGTCGAACTGATTCGCCGGAAGGCGAAGTAGTCGCCCCGCGGTTCACCCCCGTCGCTTCCGCGCGTCCGCCAGTGCGCCGGCGATGCGGCGGGTCAGGTCGGCCACGATCTCGTCGCGTTTCATCGCATCGTAGAACCCCGGCGGCACCGGCTCGCCGAAGCTCACCCCGAGCGGCGACCCCGGCCCGAACACGCCGAGCGGGGCGGGCGACGGCAGCTTCTGCCCCTTCGGCCAACTGTCGAACGCCCCCGTGATGCCCACCGGCACCACCGGGCAGCGGGCCTTCTTCACCAGCAGGGCCACGCCCGGCTTGAGCGGCTGCAACTCGCCGTCCGGCGTGCGGGTGCCCTCCGGGAACATGACCACCCGCCGCCCCTCGGCCAGCAGCTTCAGCACGGCGGTCAGCCCGTCCTTGCCGGCGTCGCGGTCGATGGGCACGGCCCCCAGCTTGCGGATGAGCCACGCCAGACCGGGTGTCTGGAACAGGTTGTGCCGGGCCAGGTACGTACACGGGCGGCCGACACACATGCCCACCAGCGGCGGGTCGATGTGCGACTGGTGGTTGCACACTAGCAGCATCGGGCCGGTCGGCGGCAGGCGGTGGCGGTGGTACGCCCGCGCGCCCCACCCGAGCGTGCTCGCCCAGAACATGCCCCAGTAGGACGAGTGGTACACCGGGTCGAAGGTCAGCCACGGGTGCGGCATTCGGCCACCACCTTCATCATGTGTGCGAGGACGGACTCGGGGGTCATGTCGGACGTGTCGATCCGGTCGGCGTCGTCGGCCTTCTTGAGCGGGTCGAGCGGGCGGCTCTCGTCCTGGCGGTCGCGGGCGGCGATGCGGCGGGCGATCTCCGACAGGTCGGCCGACCCGTCGCCCGTCGCCCGCTCGAAGAACCGCCGCCGCGCCCGCACGGCCACGCTCGCCGTGAAGAAGAACTTCACCGCCGCGTCCGGGAATACCGCCGTCCCCTGGTCGCGGCCCTCGCAGATCATGTCTCGCCCGTCGGCGATCCGCCGCTGCTCCGCCTTCAGCCGCGCCCGCACCGGGGCGAACAGCCCCACCCGGCTGGCCGCCGCCCCCGCCCCCGGCGACTGCAACCGCGCGGTGAAGTCCACCCCGTCCAGCACCGTCTTGCCGCCGCTCATGTCGAACGAGTACGCGGCCACCAGTTCGGCGATGCGGGTCAGGTCGGGCGGCTCGGCGTAAATGTCGTACCCGGCGTCTTGCAACGCCAGCCCGGCGGCGCGGTACATGGCGCCGGTGTTGAGCAGGTCGAAGCCGAGGGCGTCGGCCAGCCCACGGGCGGCGGACGACTTCCCCGACCCGGCGTACCCGTCGATGGTGATGATCATGGGCGGAGGACCGGGACGGAGAGTTCACCACGAATCACACGAATACCACGAATCAAAACAGAAGAGAGAATTCATTCTAAAACAGTGACGAACCCTGACCGACTGCCTTACTGCTTACTCATTCTCAGTTTCTTGCTTTCCGTCTTCCGTCTACATTCGTGGTATTCGTGTGATTCGTGGTGAACCCTCTTCTCACTTCCCCCCAGGGGGCGCGTACTTCGTCAGCCACCCGAACACTTCCTTGTGCCAGTGGACGCTGTTCTTCGGCTTCAGCACCCAGTGCCCCTCGTCGGGGAAGTTCACGAACCGGCTGGGCACCTTCTGCCGCTGCAGAGCACTGAACAGTTCGTGCCCCTGCCCGATCGGGCAGCGGAAGTCGTTGTCGTTGTGGATCACCAGCATCGGCGTCTTGTGCTTGGCCATCTCGCCGGCCCGCTTGTGCGGGCTGAACTCGGCGTACTTGCCCGGCTTCTCCCACGGCAGGCCCTGGTGCTCCCACTCGTCGAACCACAGCTCGTCCGTCGTGCCCCACATGCTCTCGAAATTGTAAACGGAGCAGTGCGTGATGAGGCACTTGAACCGCTTGCTGATGTCGTTCACCGCGAACCAGTCCATCATGTACCCGCCGAAGCTGGCCCCGGCCGCCCCGATGCGGTCCTTGTCCACGTACGGCAGCTTCTCCACGTAATCCAACCCGGCGACGAGATCGCGGTAGCACTTGCCGCCCCAGTCGCCGGCGATCTCGTCCACGAACTTCTGGCCGAACCCGGTGGACCCCCGCGGGTTCGGCATCACCACCACGTACCCCTGGGCGGCCCACGTCTGCGGGTTCCAGCGGAAGCTCCAGCCGTCCTCCCACGCCCCCTGCGGCCCGCCGTGAACGAGGAACGCCACCGGCCACTTCTTCTTCTCGTCGAACCCCGGCGGCTTGAGCACCCACATCTGCATGTCGCCGTCTTCAATCTTCACTTTCACCGACTCGGGGCGGTTGAGGTCCAGTTCGGAGAGCATTGCGACATTGGCATTGCTCAGGTTGACGATGGCCTTCCCTGCCGGCCAAATGAACACGTCCGCCGGAGCGTTCATGCTGGCTCGCGTGCCAGCGAGGATCGTTCCGCCGGCACTTAGGCTGCCGAATTGCCCCAACTCTTCGGTCTTCGATACGTGTCCGAGAAACTGTCCGGTGATGTGGACGTAATGCGCGAGCGTAAACCCGTCTTTGTCCGCCGTGAACCAGCAGCCGTCGTTCTCCATGATGAACTCGTTCACCGACACGTCCGTCTTCTCGGTCACGTTCTCCGGCTTGCCCGCGAACGTGCCTTCCGGGTTCACGTCTACCACCAGGATGTCCCACTTGTCGGCCTCGTAGCCCGCCTTCTTCTGCGCGCGGTAGGCCAGCTTCTTGCCGTCGGGCGAGAACTTCGGCCCGTTGTCGGCGGCTTTGTTGTCGCCGGTCAGCGTTTCCCACTTGCTGGACTTGTTGTCGAGCGTCACCCGGCACAGGTCGTAGTTGGTGCTCCACGCTTCACTGCCGTCGCCGGGGGCGGCGGCGAACACGAGGTGCTTGCCGTCCGGGGTGAAGGTGAAGTCGTCGCCGACGCTGAAGGTGGTGCTGTTCGGGTACGCATCCCGGTCGCCGGGGGTGCAGTTGTGCGGCTCGCTCCACCCCTTGTCGGTGGCCTTGATGACGAACAGGTGGCCGCGCTTGTCTTCGACGTAGCTGTCCCAGTGGCGGTAGAAGAGCTTGGTGAAGGTCTTCGCCTTCACCGGGTTGTCTTCCGCCGCCTTGTCCGCCTCGGCATTCTTCTTATCTGCCTCCGCGAAGGGCAGTTCGCTGAACTCCGGGCGAACCGTGCTCACGAACGCGATGGCCTTGCCGTCGGGCGACCAGATCGCCGTGCCCGCCCCGGTGCTGATGCTGGTGAGCTTCGTCGCCTCCCCGCCGGCGAACGGCTGGATGGTGTAAAGCTGCGGCGTGCCGCTGCGGGTGGACTCGAACAAGATCGTCTGCCCGTCCGGACTCCACCGCGGGTGCGTGTCCTTCTTGCCGTTCGGGTTGGTGAGCGGCTTCGGCGAGGTCTTGCCGTCGGTGGCGGCGAGGTACAGCGCCGTGCTGCTCTTGTTCCCTTCCAGGTCTACGGTCGTCACCTGGTAGACGACGTGCTTGCCGTCGGGCGAGATCTGCGGGTCGGCCACCCGCTTGAACTTGAACAGGTCTTCGACCTGCATGGGCCGTTTCTTCAGCGAGTCGGCGGCGGTGGCGTCGGTGGTCATGGCGAAGAGTGCGAGGGCGGTGAGGGGCAGCAGTCTCACGGCGGGCCTCCGGAGGACGGGACGAAGGGAGATTGTACAGGAAGCCCTCACCCGCCGGCCTGCCCCCACCAGTTCGCGGCGTCGGCGTCGGTCCAACCGTCGGCGGCGGGAGTCGCTGCCAGGGCCGTGGTCAATTCGGCGGCCGACCGGAACCGCCCGGCCGGGTCTTTCGCCAGCAGGCGGAGGACGACCCCCTCCAGGTGGGCCGGCACGTCCGCCCGCACCACCGACGGCGCGAGTGGCTCGGCCGACTGGTGGGCGGTGAGCAGGGCGAACAGGTTCTCCTCGTCGAACGGCGGGCGGCCGGTGAGCAGGAAGTAGGCGGTGGCGCCGAGCGAGTACAGGTCGCTGGTCGGGCCGACGCCCCCGCCGCGGGCCTGTTCCGGGCTGAGGTAGTGCGGGGTGCCCAGGATGCCGCCGTCTCTCGTCAGGTGCGGGTCGGGGCTGTCCACCTCGGCCACCAGCCCGAAGTCGAGCACCTTCAGCACGTCGCACCGCCCGCCGAGCCGGCAGAGCATCAGGTTCGCCGGCTTGATGTCGCGGTGGACCAGTCCCAGGTCGTGCGCCTCGGCCAGGGCGGCGGCCGCCTGCCGCAGCACCGCCGCCACCCGCCCGGCCGGGAGCGGCCCGCTCCGCTTCACCACCGCGTCGAGGGTCAGCCCGTCCAGGTACTCCATGACAAAGTAGAAGGTGCCGTCGCCCGCCCGCCCGAAGTCGAACACCTGCACCACGCCGGGGTGGGTGAGCCGGGTGACCGCCTGCACCTCCCGCTCGAACCGACGCACCGTCTCGGCGTGCCCGGCCTTCTCCGGGCGGATGAGCTTGACCGCACACGGCCGTTTGAGCAGCCGGTGCCGGGCCAGGAACACCTCACCCATCCCGCCCGCCCCCAGTCGCCGCACGAGCGTGTACGGCCCCACCCGCCGGGCGGTGTCGGCCTGTTGCCGCAGCACCTCGATGCGGTGCGAACTGTACACGGCCAGCGCCGCCGCCGCCCCGACCACGACGGCGACGGCGAACAGCAGCAACCCCTCCGAGTGCCCGGCGGTGGCCGTTTCCGACAGCCCGCTGGCCTTGCTGATGACCAGCGGGGTGACTGCGAACACCGCCACCACCGCCGCCGACCGCCGCCAGGAGTTCGGGATGAGCACCCCGTAGGCGACGATCAGGAACGCCCACGGCATCCCCACCGCGTACCCCAGGATCACCCCGAACCACATCGGCGGCTTTTCCAGGCACATGGTGGGATAGAGGAAGGTGTGGACGAGCGTCCACTGCGCGTACAGGGTGCCGAACAGGGCCAGTTCCACCAACCGGAGCGAGCGGACGGACAACCCGCGGCGGGCGAACAGCAGCCCGGCCGCCACCCCGCCCACGCCGTTGCAGGTGAGGGCGAACGCCATCCACCCGTCGATCCGCGCCCCGAACAGCGGCAGCAGCACGCCCCCGGCGACGAACACCCCGGTCATGAGCAGGGCGAAGAAGAGCAGCCGCCGGCGGAGGAGGGGGCGGAGGTCGTCGGCCGGCGGCGGGCCGACGGTGGCGGCCGGCGGGTCGTCGGCAAGGCTGGTGGCGTCGCTGTCGGCCGTCGCCGCGGGGGTGTAGACGACGGTGCGGTCGTCCGGCGGGGGGTCACGGGTCGGGTCGGTCATGAGCGTTTCCCAGGCGCCGACTGTCGTCCCACACGCCCTTAGAGTATCCCAGCTACAAGAGCCGTCGCACCACCCGTCCCGCACGCCACAGCAGGCCCAGGCCGGCCACCGCCGCGAACGCCCACCCGAGCGGCGCGGCCACGCCGGCCGCCAGCAGCCCCAGCACGCCCACCGCCGCCACCCGCTCCGGCCGCCACCGCCAGCTTCGCAACGTCACCAGCGCCGCCAGCAACCCGACGCCCCAGACCACCGCCCCCACTACCGGCCACGGGTCGAACGCCGCGGCCGTCGGTGACACCGCGTTCACACTGCCGCCGGCCGGCACAGGCGGCACGGTCGGCGGGGGCGGCTTGCTCGCCGGCGGGTCGGCCGGCTTGGGGGAAGCGGGCGGCACGGCCGTTACCTCCACTTTCAACGGCGGCGGGTTGCCCTCGAACGTGAACGCCGTTTCGCCCTCCGCCGCGGCCTTCGTCTTCATCCCGGTGGTTTGTGTCAGCTTGACGGCGAACCCGTCGGTCGCCCGCACCCGCACGACGGTCGGCTCGGCGGGGGTGAGAGCCGACGACCACCGCGGGAGCGGCAACTCGCCGGTGTTCGGTAAGCTGCCGGCCCACCGCACCAGCACCTCGCCGGCCGCCGGCGTCTTCAGCCACACTTGCACCTTCGATCCCGTCCGCCCCCACCCGGCCAGCCCGACCGCCCGCACGTCCCGCACCTCCACGCCGTCGGGCAGGTTGAACTCGACGACGCCCGCGTCCTTCACCACCACCCGCGCCGCCCCCTCGACCTCCACCCACCCGCCGCACGTCCACACCACCTCCGCCCCCAGCGCGGCGAACAGCGGGGCGGGCACGAGCGTCGGCCGTAGTTCGGCGGCGGCCTTCGGGTCGCGCTTCACGACCACGGCCGGCGGCAGCTTGTCGAATGCGAACTCGGGCACCGCGGGGAAGTCCTTCACGATGGCGTCGGCCGGGAAGTCCACCGTCCCGCTGCGGGCCACCCCGCCGCTCAGCACGCCGGGGAAGCGGACGGCGTACACGCTGTCGCGGTCGGCGTCGGGCACCGCCGCCCGCGGGAACCGCAGCACGGGGGTTTTGCCCAGCGGCTTCGCCGGCACCGCCCGCACCAGCACCAGCACCCGCCCGTCGGCCGGCTGTTGCAGGCGGGCCGTCACCCGCGTGCCGTCGCCGCTCGGGGCCACCCGCCAGCCCCGCACGCCCACCGGGTTCGCCCGCGGGTCGGTCGGCCGCACCAGCACCCGCGTGGCCACCAGCCCGGCCGGCAGGTCGATCTCGAAGCGGTCCACCCCGCCGCCGGCCACCGTGTACGCGAACGCCGCCCACACCCCGGCGTCGGGCGTGTCGGTCGCGTCCCACACGCCAGCCTCTTTCACGCTGATGGTCGTCTTCGCCCCACCGTCGGTGGTCGTCTCGCGCCACCGTACGGCCACCTGTCGCCCCGCCCCGTGGTCGGCCGTCGCCGTCTTGCCGGTGACGGTCTGCCCGCCGCGGCGGGTGGGCACGTCGGGCTGCCGGCCGTTCGCCCCGGCGTCGAACGCCACCGTGCAGGCGAACACCTCCGGCCCACCGAACCGCGCCTCGCGGTCGCCGCCGGTCGTGGTCGGCATGACGGCGAACTTGACGGCGAGCGTGTGCTTGCCCTGCCCGTTCACCGTCAGCGTGTAGCGGTCGGGCTTGGACGCATCGGGGAAGGCGTCTTTGCCGTCGAGCTGCATCACTTCGAGTCGCACGCCGGCCAGCGGGAGGGTGAAGGTGTGTTCGCCCGGCCGCGGGCAGTCGAGGGTGAAGGTGGCGTCGAACTGGGCGGTCGATTCGGCGGCGGTGGCGGTGTAAGTCGCACGGGTGACGATGACATCGGGCAGGGGCGGGGCGGCCAGTTGGGTGAGCTTGTCGAGCACCGACTGCGGCGCGTACACCGCCTGCGCGTCGGTGCCCACCACGTACACCACGGCGGGTTCGCCGACCGGCTGGGCGTTCACACACACGCCGACCGCGGCCAGCACCATCGCGGCCCGCACGACCGCACTCGGTCGGCGGATCGGCGGGGCCGGCGGGCGTCGGAAGGCGACCACGGCCAGCACCCCCAGCCCGGCGTACAGCGGCGGTTGCAGCACCTTCTGCCAGCCGAGCGGGGCCACCCACACCCCCACCCCGCACCCGATCACGATCATCGCCAACAGTGCCAGCCGCCACCGGCTCCCCTTCAACAGCAGTCGCACGCCGACCGCCAGCACCAGCCCGCCGACCGCGAACCCGACGCCCCGGAGCACCGGCGAGCGGGCGACCCGCAGGCTCCGGGTGTCTCCGCACTCGTCCGCGTCCGACAGGCTCGGCCACGGGAGCCACCCTTTGGCGAACTGCCACCGCGTCGCCACGGGCGTTTCAACCGGCAGGCCGGGGGCGGGCGAATCGTACTTCGGCAGCGGGCCGAGCGGGGGCGTGGGCAGGCGGTAGCGGACTTCAAACGTGAGGCCGTCGGGCGGCAGGTCGGGCAGCGGGAGCGACACCACCTCGCCGGGCGTCACCGTCGTCCACTTGCCGCCCACCTGGGCCGACTCCGCCACCGCGTTCGGCGGGAGTGACACCGGCAGCGTGCGACCGGCCGACGCCACCACCTTCCCCGAGAACGTGACGGCCAGTCCGCCGTCGCCGTCGATCTGGGTCAGGTGTTGCACGTCGGCGAACCGCCACTCGCCGGACTCCGGCACGGCCACCGGCTTCACCGTGAGCGGTTCGAGCGACACGACCGGCGGGAAGTCGTCGCTTGGGCCGTGCGTCGGGCGGTAGACGGCGGCCAACTCGGCGGACAACTCGGCCGTCACGTCGCCGCGCCCGCCGCCGATCCGCGGCAGCGACAGCGCCAACACCGAAGTCGGGTCGAGGGGCGGAGCGGGGTAAGTGGTGACGACCTCAAACGCCCCGGTCTTCGGCTTGGGGAACGTGACCCGCCAGTACACGCCGTGCGGGGTGGTGCCGGCCGCGGCCAGGGCCGACCAGCCGTTCGTGGCGGTGAGCAGCGGCAGCAGATTGACGGCGGGCAGCGGGACGGCGGTCGCGCCGTCGGTCGCCTTCACCCGCCCGTCCGGGTGCGGCACGAACACGGTGAGTGCGCCGACCGGCCCGTCGTCGGCACGGCCCAGCAGGGTCGCCTCACACAGTTTGTTTCGCACCGCCAGCCGCACCGCGTCCACGCTCACGCCGGTCGGCTCCGGCGCGAACAACCCCACCCCGCTCGGCTCCTTCCCGCGGTATTTCACCACCCACCCGCCGGCGTCGGTGGCAACCGCCAGCACCGTGCGGGCGGTCGGGATCACCCTTTCACCCACGGTCACGAGTGTACCCTGACGGTCGGTCGCGGCGACGGGCGTGAACACCGGGAACGGGATGGGCAAGGCGGCGGGCGCGTGGTCGGCCGCGTCGGGCGGCGGCGGGCCGGGCGGCCCGCGGAACTCCAGATGCACCTCGACGGCGCGGCCGGTCGGCACCGCCCGCGACGGCTCGACCACCCATGTGTTCGGCGTGCCAGCCAGCGGGACGAAACTCACGGCCGGGTCTTCCGGCACCACCGCGGCCGACTCGAGCACGTAGCCGGGGGCCGTCTTCACCACCAGTTGCGGCAGCGGCCCGCGGACCACTTTCGCCTTCACCACGGCGCTCAGCCGCGTGCGGCCCGGCTCCACCCGCCACGTGAGCGATTCTTCGGTGGCCAGTTCCGGGTCGGCCGTCCGCACCCGCACGGTGGGCGGCTTGCGGGTGCCGTCCGTCGCGGTGGCGAACGAGCCGACGAACTGGAGTTTTAGACTCTTCGCGGTCGTCGTCACGGCCGGCCGGTAGTCGCCGGTGGACCACCCGTCGAGCTTGAGGTCCAGCGGCACGTTCACCTCGACCACGTCGGCACCGGGCAGCGCGGTCGTGGTGCGCACGCCGGGGCACGCCCACGTCGCCGCGCCGGTGCCGACCGCCGCCGCCGTCGCCGTCACCTTCACTTTGGCCGATGCCGTCGGCTCCCGCCACGACACCACCAGCGTGCCCGCCGCCTTGCCGTCGGCCGGGTCTTGCTGCCAGCGGTCGATGCCGTCGCCGCTCACGGCCTGCACCTTCACGCCCGCATCGGTGGCGAAGGTGTGTCCGCGGATCAGCCCGCGGGGGGAATCGAGTGTGAAGTCGAACGACGACCGCACCTCGCCCGGCGACAGGTCGAACACCGCCGTGCGGGTGGCCGTCGCTTCCGCGCCCGGCGTGTCTGACGGCCGCACCGCCAGCACGACGCCGGCCAGCCCGCCCGCCGCCCACTTCCACACCCGCTCGCCGTCGGACTTGCCGGGGAACGGCCCGGTCGCCTCGATCCGCTTGCCGCCGGCGGTGGTGAGCGCCGGGTGGCGGTCGGTCGGCAGGGTCAACTCGATGGTGGCGATGGCGGCGGGCGGAATGCCCAGGTCGAACCGCTCTTCGTCCGCCTCTTCGACGCCCCGCACCGACCAGCCGACGGCGACGGCCGTCTCGCGGTGGTCGCCCACCCACAGGAACGAGCCGGGCAATTCCTTCCCGCCGGGCTTGCCGCGGAAGAGCAGGGCGGTTCGGTCGGCCGCGGGGGTCAGTTCAGTGATCGCAAGCCGGAGCGAGTCGAGCGGCACGAGCGCCGGCCGACCGGAAGTGTTGGCGACGGTCCAGTCGGCGGAGCCGGTCAGCCGGCCGGGGTCGTACCGCCCGCGGTAGGCGGCGGCGACCACCTGCGGCGGGGTGCGGGCGAGCTGCACGGCGTCGGCCGCGGCGCGGACCTTCGTTTCAAACTCCGGCTTGGTCAGCTTGCGGAACGGCCCGCGGGGGTCGGCGGTCAGGCGGTCGAGTTGGTCGTCGGTGAGGAACTGGCGGCGGAGGGGGAACGGGTCGGCGTGCGATTCGACGGGGAAGGCGGCGGGTCCGACGACGGCGTGCAGGGCGGGCGGGGGCGGGGCGGCCGACACGAGCAGGCCTAGCGCAGCGGCGAACCCGATGCCCAGGAGCAGGCCGGCAGCACGCATGGGGCGACGCTCGGCGGACGGGCGGGACGAATTCGGCGGAGAACCCCGCCGGCGGCGAACCGGCGGCGGGGGCTGAACTACTGGTGAGGGCGCGGCGAGGTGCGTTCGACGGGCCGCTCGGGTTTACTCGTCTTCGTCCTTCTTCTTCATCCGCATGAAGATCATCAGGCCGACCAGTCCGAGGAGCACCACGACCAGGGGGATGATGATGAACGGGTTCATCATCGCGTTGCCGGCCATTTCGAAGAAATCTTCGGCGAAGAGCATGGCAGTCAGTCCTTTTCCGGGGCACGGAGGAGGGGGATTCGCCCGTCCGCCGCCGGTCGAAACGCGGGCGGTCTGCGGAAGGGTAAATTTGACGCAAGTTGTACGTCGGCCGCGAGACCTGTGCAAGAGGGGACCGGAAAATCACTCCGATTTCGTCCGCCGCCCGACTACACTGAGTCGTCGCCCCCACGGATGCCCCGGCATGTTCCGCGTCACCAAAGAGCTGGCCTTCTGCTTCGGCCACCGGCTGATGCACTACAACGGCAAGTGCCGCCAACTGCACGGCCACAACGCCCGCGCCGTGGTGACGGTGGCCGCCAACGAACTCGACGACCTGGGCATGGTGGCCGACTTCTCCGCCCTCCGCCGCCACATCGGCGACTGGATCGACCGCACCCTCGACCACAAGATGATCCTGCACCAGGACGACCCGCTCGTGCCCGTGCTGCGAGACCTGGGCGACCCGGTGCTGGCCATCCCCGACCACCCGACCACCGAGAACCTGGCCAAGCTGATCTTCGAGCACGTCGAGCGCGAGGGCTACCCGGTCGTGGAAGTGACCCTGTGGGAGACGCCGACGAGCTACGCCACGTACACGCCCGCCGGCGTGACGGCCGTGGTCGATGGGTAGGGTGGGTCCGACCCCCACCTCTCCCCGCTGGGGAGAGGTCGGCGAGCCGCAGGCGAGACGGGTGAGGGGTTGGTGTCGGGGAATGGGGGGGGGGCCCCCCGCCCGGCCGCCCCCCCCCCCCCCCACCCCGGGCGGGGGGGGGGGTGGGG
>JANNQE010000205.1:0-2507 GCA_031441625.1 Planctomycetia bacterium | reverse complement strand
GGCCCGACCGCTTCCAGGCGTCGACCAATGCTCGCCAGGCGCGGACCTTCTGGGGACGGTGTGTTGACATGCCGGAGTTCTCACACGGGAAAACTCACAGACTACCCGACCCTGCCAGGCGTCATTTCGCCGGACGCGTACAGTAGTCACGCTCAAATGTGGCCAGCCGCACGGCCATCGGGTGGGCCTCTGTTTGTCGGCAGTCCCCCCACCCGCCGCCGTCGCTTCGCTCCGTGCGGCGACCTCCCCCGCATGGGGGGAGGTGGGGTCGTTGGGTTTCTCCCGCGGACACTGACACGAACCCGCCGCCAACCCCACCTCCCCCCTTGCGGGGGAGGTCGGTTCAGGTGGCGCAGCCACCGAACCGGGTGGGGGGTTCAGTTGGCCTACCTCCGGTGGCACATCCCGGCCATCCGCTGTCCCCTCCCTCGCCGAACTTGGTATTTGCGCGCAGCGGTCAAGCGGACCGCCTGCCCCGTTCACCGCTTCTCGACTTCGGCGGCGGTGGCTTGCGAGGTGTTCACTGTCAGGCAGTCGAACTCGATCAGGCGGTGGCGCTCGTCGTAGGTGATGGGCGACAGGCCGGCCAGTTCGAAGCCCTGCGACCGCAGATAGGCAATCGTGTCCAGGTAGCTCGGCGACCCCTCGTACAGTGGGATGACCGACGCCTCGGTTTGCAGCGACACGACCTCCCGCAGCACCGCCTCCCCACCGCGGAGCGCCTTGATGTCGTACCCCTGCGTGTCGAGTTTCAAATGACACCGACCGAGGCCGTAGGTGGCCTTCGCCTCCGCGTACACGGCGTCGAGCGTCCGCACCCGCACCGTCTCGGCCGACGCCACCGCGTTCGACTCCCGAAACCGTTCGGTGCCCGCCACACTCGGCGTGAGGAACGAACTGAAGTCGTCCGCCGCCATCACGTTGATCGAGAGGGTGCCGTCCGAGTCACCCAAGGCGCACGGGTAGACCTGCCAGAGGGGGTCTCGCTCGGCCCGCTTGGTCAGCGCCTGGTGCAGCCGCGAGACCGGCTCGAACGACAGGATCCGCCCAGCGAAGCCGACCTCGGTGCGGAGGTAGTCGCGGAACTGCCCGCGGTTCGCGCCCACGTCGAACACGGTGTCGATCTTCTGGGTGGTGAAGATCCGCTGCAGTTGGAGGGTGAAGGCGATCGACTTGAGCGAGCTGGTATGAACGGCCTGGTAGCCCATCCGCCGCAGGAGGGAGCCGACGAGCGACTTGAGCATGGACCGCTTTCCCGTGGAAGGTGAACGGATTTGGGCCACCACGACGGCGTGGCGGCGTGCAGTCAACGTAGTACGGTGAGTTCCGGCTGGCTCTTCTGGCACGCGAAGGCGAACGGCGAGACCTCCCGATCCGTTTCGTTCCGCAGGTCATTCGCCCATTCGGGCGGGTGCCCCTCTCCGCCCGTACCCGCTGCCGTACCCCTTGAGTAACAGGGAGCGGGTGGACCCAAAGCCATAGCGATTGCGGGTACTCGCCAACGGTGCGATTTCTCGTCGTAAGGCGGCAACCTGTCGGAGTCGGACACCAGGGGAGTTGGCGAACTCGTCGAGCCAGAGCACCGCGTCCCGCGGGTCGGGGTACTGGTCGAGGAGGGCGAAGCGGATCAACTCTCGCCGCAGGCTTTCGGTCGGGGTATCCGAGGAGGGGGAGCAAGTGGCCCCGAAAAATGTACTGTATTCTGGCACCAGCCCCCGCACCTCCGTTCGCTCGATGGTTGAGACCAACTCGTAAGTCACCAGCAGTCGGAGTAAGACGGCCTGGGACTTCTGATACACCCCACCCGGCTGTTCGCGCACGGCCTTCTGAGTCCAGTTGATGTTGTCGAGCGCCGAGTTCAGTGGCGATAGCGCTTTTTCCCACGCATCCGCGTCGAAAGTCATGCCGACGGCGATCCGCCAGTGAGGATCGATGCCGGTCCGAACCTGGGTGAAGCGTTCTTCGCACCCTTCCCGTTTCTTGGTCGGCCGCCGGGTGAGGGCGGCCAACGCGCACGACAACCGAATGCATTCGCCGCGGGGGTCGGAGCGCTCGTCCAGCCAGTCGGCATAGACCAACCGAACGACGAGATCGGCCGGCGCAGCGGCGACGGCTGCCAGGAACGAATCGTCGGTCGGCATCAAAGAAACCCGGGTCGGTCGGCGGACGGGCCTGTAAGCCGGGTTTTGTCCCACGTGGCCGTTGCCGACGACGTGGTGACGATCATTTTTCTAGCCCTGTTGTTGCCAACAGGGTCGAGCAGCCTACCCGCGGATCGTAACGGATCGGGCCGATCCTGTCCGCTTATTTGGCCTTGCTTCCGGTGGGGTTTGCCGAGCCGGCGGGTCACCCCGCCGCTGGTGCGCTCTTACATTAAGGGCCGAAGCCCCGCACCGTTTCACCCTTACCCGGGGCAGGAATCGGGATTCAGGAGTCAGGGATCAGGAAAAACGAAACACCAAATTCAGTGCTTTGCGTTCCCTGAATCCCGAATGCTGAAACCCGAA
>JANNQE010000204.1:0-2952 GCA_031441625.1 Planctomycetia bacterium | reverse complement strand
AAGATTGAAGACGCCGATCTGGCGGCACTCGATGTCGGCAAGTCGGTCAAAGTTAAATGCACGTCATTGCAGGGTGACGAGGAGATCGTCGAACCCGTCGTTGTTGAAGTCCGCCACGGCGCAGCCCATGCCGTAGGCGGATTTGTCGAGCCCGACCGCGACGGTGACATCGGCGAACGTGCAGTCGCGGTTGTTGCGGTACAGCTTGTGGGTGGGAAGCGGTCCGGTGCGGGCCGATGGAAGCACGGGGCACGCTTGCACGCAGAACAAGTCGGGCCAGCCGTCGGCGTCGTAGTCGATCCACCCCAGCCCGCTGCCCATCGTCTCCTGGATGAAGTGTGCGTCAGTCGTCGGGTCGAAGTGAACGAAGTCGATGCCCGCCTCACGGGTGACGTTTACGAACCACGGGCCGCCCGGCTCGGGGCTGACGTCGGGACCGGCCGACGGATCGGTGGGAACCGGCTCCGCCTTCCGGGTGGAAAAGAACACACCCACACCCACGCCCACGGCGATCACCGCCAGGGCAGCCAACACCCACTTCAAGCGGAGGAGGGTCACGGGGTCTCCGACCCGGCTTTCCGCCGGTGCTCGCCCGCTTGGGCGGGTTGCCCGACTCGGTCGTAGTAGGTCGCCTTCGCCCGGTGGGCCGGGGGGAAGTCAGGGGCGACGGCCAGTACCGCGTCGAGTTCGGCGTTGGCTTCCGTGAGTCGCCCCATCCCGAGCATGGCCTCGGCGATCTGCACCCGCATGGCGGGGTTGTTGGGGAAGGAGTCGTTCGTCACCGCCCCGGTCAGGTTCAGCAGTTCCACCTCGGCGAACAGCTTCTGGGCCTCCTCACTCTGCCCGGTGGCGGCCAGCGCCAGCCCGAGGCGGTACAGGCACTCGCGGCGAGACACCCCTTTCAACGCGAGCGCCTGCCGCAACAGCGGGATGGCCCGGTCGGGCTGGTCCGCCTCAGCGTACAACACCCCGCGGAGGAGGACGGCGTCGGGGAAGTTCGGCTGTGCCCGCACGAGCGGGTCGAGAACGGTCGCCGCCTCACCCCGCTTCCCCTGGGCGTGGAGAATTTTCGCCAGCAGGTAAGTCAGCCAGCCGTCGGCGTGGGCGGCCGACAGGCTCCGCCGGCATTCGGCCTCGGCGACCGCGAACTGTTCCACTTGCAAAGCCAGCCACGCCACCTCGCGGCGGACCAGGTCGTTGGCCGGGTCGAGTTCCAGCACCTTGCGGCCGTCGGTGAGAGCGGCCTCCTGATCCCGCCGGCGGTCGGCCCGCGACGCCCGCCCGCGGGCGACCCGGTGCCGCAGGTCCATCCGCAATTGAAACGGCCGGGCCTCGGCCGGCCGTAGCTCGCACCAGCGTGTCAGGTACTGCTCGGCGGCCGCCGCGTGCGGGCTACCTAATTTCGCCACCGCGAGCGCGGCTACCACGTCGGCGTCGTCGGGGTTCTGCTCGGCGGCGGCAATCAGCAGTGGTTCGGCCTCGGCCAGCCGACCGTCGCCGGCCAGACGGAGCCCCTCGTCCCGGCGGTCCGGTGTGGCACCCCATGGCCAGAAGATCACGACCCCGAGCAAGATCAAAACGCCGAAGAAGACCCACACAACGGCCCAGCTGGCACCCGATCTGGGAGTGGCGGCGTTGGGGTGGTGTCGCGTACTCATCGGACGGATCGCAAGAGTATCAGGGCATATCGAGCAGGCCGATACGGTAACGCGCCACGCCGCTTGATGAAGCGGACTTCCTATTCGTGGGCCAGCCCACCGTCTTCCAATGCCAAAGTGTCGTTGTAACATTCTGTGTGAAGAGTGGTGGCGATACAAGGCGCAAGTATTGATTTTCCCGGAGGCCAGTTCTCTCTTGAAAGTGGTGAGCTTCCTGCTTTTGCGGGCCCAGGCCAGTTGCACATACTACCGAATTCCCAGAGCCAGAGTCGTATCGCGGAATGCCTCACAGACCCAACATGGTGGTGTCGGACGAAAGGAGCCGCTTGCGCTGTGGGGGTCATCCGAGTGGGGCGTTTCGTTCGGCGGCAGTCAGGTCGTGCCGTTTCTGGGCGATTGGGGACAGCCGCAGGGTGCCGAACGTGCCCTCCTTCCACTGCGCTTTCACCAGCAGGGTGGCGCACGCCTGGTGGACGATCAGAACGGCCGTCACGTGCTCACTGAACCGGCGTGAGCCGACCACGTTCCCGTCGTCGATCCCCCACAGTCCCTTCAGCCGCGCGTTCACCCGCTCGAACTGCGGCGTCGCCCGCGGGATGGACCAGGGCTACCGCACTATGTTTCGTCGTTGAGCGGGGGGATTCCTTGCAGCACTTGCAGCAGGAAGCCGTCGTCCCACCCGGCCATCCGCCGCTTCGTCTTGCCGCTCACCTTGCCCGGCGCGCGGCGGGTGAGCGACACCGCCACCTTCCGCACCATCGCCAGGTTGGCCCCGGCGTGCCCGGCCCGCACCCGGCTGTCGTCCTCCCCGTACACCACGTCCAGCACCCAGTGCATCGACTCGATCCCCCAGTGCCCCCGCACCGCGTCCCCCATCTCCGCCGCACCCCCCGGGTGACTGCTCACGTAGTAATGCGCGGCACTCGTCCGCACCCCGTTCACCACCCGCTCCCGTAGCACCTGCACCACCGCGTCCACGTCCGCCCAGTCGTCCGGCAGCCCGACCGGGTGGTACAGCACTGTCACGCACCGCTCCTCCTGCCGCCCGTGACCGATCCCCTCGCTCACCTGCTGGTCGTGGTCCACCCCCGTGAACTCGGCCGCCACCGCGTCCTCGAACAACCCCTCCACCGCCGCCCGCAGGGTCGGCTGGTTGTCCTTCACCGCCAGCAGATAATGCCCGCCCGCGTTCCGTATGATCGCCGCGTTGTCGATCTGGCAACCGGCCGCGTCGATGGTCACCAACGCCCCGTTCAACTCCAGCACGCGAAGCAACTCGGGGATGACGGCCGTC
>JANNQE010000203.1:0-4646 GCA_031441625.1 Planctomycetia bacterium | reverse complement strand
GGCGCCCTCCCTCACGGTCGGGCCTCCGATCCGACTACCGCTCCCGCTTCACGCTCCAGTCGGTCAGTTGTTCCAGGATGTGCTTGCACTCGCTCGGCGGCAGGTCGGCGAGTGCGAGTCTCGCTTGCCGGCCGAACTCCTCGGCGGTCCGCTTGGCGTAAGCAATCGAGCCGGTGCGGGTCAGCACCTCGGCCACCTTGCGGCGCTTGTCGGGGCGGTCTGATCGGATCAGTTCCCGCAGTTCGTCCGCGGCCGATGCCGGCAGCGTGTTCAGGGCGTGAATGAGCGGGAGGGTCAGCTTGCCCTCGTCCAAATCGGTGCCGAGCGTCTTACCCGCCTTCGCCTCGTCGCCAACCAGATCCAGCAGGTCGTCGGCGATCTGGAACGCCAGCCCGACGCACCGGCCGTAGGTCGCCATCTTGTCGGCCACGTCTTCGGTCGCCCCGGCGTACACCGCCCCCAACCGCCCGCACACGGCCGTCAGCGCCGCCGTCTTGCCGTCCAGGATGTCGAAGTAGTCGGCCTCCGAGAGGTGCCAGTTCCCCCGGTTGCACACCTGCTTCAACTCCCCGCCGCACACGCGGTTGGTCGCCCCGCCGATCAGCTCGCACGCCCGCCGGTCCACCCGGCTGGTGATGTGGAACGCCTGCGTGAACAGCATGTCGCCGAGCAGGATGCTCACCTTGTTCCCCCACTCGGCGTTGAACGTGGGGATGTGCCGGCGGGTGGTGGCTTCGTCGAGCACGTCGTCGTGAACGAGCGTGGCCGTGTGGATCATCTCCACCGCGGCGGCGAGGATGTGGTGGTGCGGGTTCACCCCGCCGCACGCCTTCGCCGTGAGCAACAGTAGCGCCGGCCTTAGCCGCTTGCCGCGGTAGTGCCGCAGGTGCTGAATGAGCGGGGCGACGGGCGAGCGGTAGCCGGCCAAACTCTCGGCGAAGATGCGATCCGCCTCGGCGATGTCGGCCACGACGGGGGCGAACGCCGACCGCCCGGCCACTTTGGGCACGCCGTTCGGCGGGGTGTCGGCATCGACGGGCGGGGTGAGAACAGTCGGCATGGCGGCACCGGGGGCCGGGTGATCCGACCCCTCACCGCGTGGTGGGCGGGAAGACATCGGATCGTTTTATGAAGCCCCGGCGGGGTCGGCGGGCGGTGTCGGGGTGTCGGGGTGTCGGAAGTCGCCGGACTTACCGCCGGCCTTCGATTCCAGCCGAATCTGTTCGACCGTCATCCCCCGGTCCACCGCCTTCGCCATGTCGTACACCGTCAGGGCTGCCACACTAACCGCCGTGAGGGCCTCCATCTCAACACCCGTGCGGGCGAAAACCTTCGCCGTCGCTTTGATTCGCAAAGTGGACTCGGACGTGAACTCGAACGCGATCTCGACCGACGTGAGCGGCAGGGGGTGGCAAAGCGGGATCAGGTCGGCGGTTTTCTTCGCCCCCATAATGCCGGCGATGCGAGCGACTTCGAGCACGTCGCCCTTCGCCAGCACCTTGTTGCGAATGAGCGCGAGCGTGGCGGGAGCCATGCGAACCACGGCGGATGCGACCGCAGTGCGGGCGGTCTCGGCCTTGCCGCCGACATCGACCATACGTGACGCGCCGGAAGAATCGAAGTGGGTGAGGGACATTGATTCTTCGCCCCGAAGGGGCCGTCGGATGTAGCCCAGGGCGGAAGCCCTGGGTTGAGTGGCGAGAAGTGAATACGCCCCGGAGGGGCCGTCGGACTAACGCCGGCCCCTTCGGGGCGGGGGCCATTCTTCCTCCTGTACCCAGGGCTTCCGCCCTGGGCTACGGACGACGGCCCCTTCGGGGCGTGCCGGCTGGGTCAATCGACATACGGATCCGCCCCCAGGTCGCTCAACTGCTCCTGGCGGTGCTTGTCGTAGTTCATCAGGTCGAGCCGCTGGCGGCGGTGCTTGTGTTCCTGTCGCTTTTGGGCCTGCTTGAACAGCGGCAGGAAGCTCTGCCAGTTGCGGTCGCTGCCCGCTCGTCCCACTTTCGCCAAATCCTCGGCCGCCTTCTTCCCCAGCCCTTCGAGCAGGAAGTCTTCGAGCGACAGGAAGAACTGGCACGAGCCGGGGTCGCCCTGACGCCCGGCACGGCCGGCGAGCTGGCGGTCCACCCGCTCGGCGTCGTGCCGTTCGGTGCCGATGACGTGCAACCCACCCGCCGCGGCCACGCCGGTGCCCAATTTGATGTCCGTCCCCCGCCCGGCCATGTTCGTCGCCACCGTCACCCGGCCCGGCTGCCCGGCCTGCGAGACGATCTCGTTCTCCTGCTTGTCCTGCCGGGCGTTCAGCACGCGGTGCTCGATGCCGGCGTCGGTCAGGAGCTTCGACAGCGCCTCGGACTTGTCCACCGTCCGCGTACCCACGAGCACCGGCCGCCCCTGGGCGACCATGCTCGCGATCTGCTGCACGACCGCGACGAACTTGGTCTGCTCGGTCGGGTAGACCGCGTCGGGCATCTGCTCCCGCTTGATCGGCCGGTTGGTGGGGATTTTCGTCGTCCACCGGCGGTACACCGCCCGCAACTCCCAGAAGTTCGGCAGCAGCGTGCCGGACATGCCGCCGAGCTTCTTGTACAGGCGGTAGAAGTTCATGTACGTCACCTGCGCCGCGTGCTCGCTTTGCAGCGTGATCGGCACCTCCTCCTTCGCCTCGATCGCCTGGTGCTGGCCGTCCTGCCAGTGGCGATCCGGCATGGCCCGCCCGGTCCGCTCGTCGATGATGACGACCTTCTGCTCGTCCGAGATGTAGTAGTGCTCGTTCCGCCGGAAGCGGTGGTAGGCCATGATCGCCTTTTCCATGTGCTGGATCAGCTTGTCCATGGCGTGCGCGTGCTTGCCGCTGGGCGGGTTCGAGTACCGCACCGTCTGCTTGCCCTCGTCGGTCAACTCGGCCTTGTCCTTCTTCAAGTCCACGCGGAAGTGCGTGACCGGCTGAAGGTCCTTCACCACTTTGTCGGCCCACTTGTACACCACCTGTTCTTCCTCGGTGGCCGGGCGGGTGGGGTTGGCGATGACGAGCGGGGTGCGGCCCTCGTCGATGAAGATGCTGTCGGCCTCGTCCACGATGGCGTAGTTCAGCGCCAGTTCGGCCCGCTGGCAGCGGGGGTCGGCTTTGTTCGTCCCGCCCGTCCACCCGGTCCAGAACGGCGTGCCCTGCGTCTGCCCGCCTCGGAGCTTCATGCGGTCGCGGAGGAAGTCGAACCCGAACTCGGAGCCGGTGCCGTAGGTCAGGTCGCACTTGTACGCGGCTTGGCGGGCGTGGTCTTCCATCTTCTGTTGCAGGCAGCCGATGCTCAGCCCGAGCAACTGGTAGATCGGCCCCATCTCCTCGGCGTCCCGCTTGGCCAGGTAGTCGTTCACGGTGGTGACGTGGACGCCCTTGCCGGGCAGGGCGTTCAGGAAGGCCGGGGCGATGGCACTCAGCGTCTTCCCCTCGCCCGTCGCCAGCTCCACCAGCCCGCCGTAGTGCATGACGACACCGGCCGCCAGTTGCACGTCGAACGGCTGATACCCCTTGATGCGGCGGATGGCGGCGCACGCCAGCCCGAACGCCTCGGGGATGAACTTGTCCAGGTTGGCCCCGCCGCGGGTGCGACCGCGGAGCGCCTTGCTACAGGTGGCCAGGTCTTCGTCGTTCAGGGTGAGGAAGCGGGTCTCGTAGTCGCGGATTTTGGGGATGAGCAGTGCGGCCTTGGCCAGCCGGCGTTGCCACGGCAGGCCGGCGGTGGCGGTCACCTGGTTGGTCAGTGACAGGCCCAGCCGCCCGCTCACGTTGGCGATCTTCGGGGCCGCGGTGGGCAGGCTGCGATCGGCGTGCGGGTCGGCCGGGACCAGATCGAGAATGTCGGGGGCGGTGCTCAACGATCGACCTCCGCGGGCGGTGCGGCCATTCTACCGCAAGGACGCGGGCGGGGGAGGCGGATGGGCTCAACCCTTCCGCTTCTTTCGCGGTGGCTTCTTGGGTTTGGTCGGCGGAACCTGTTGCGGTGGTCGCGGGGTGAACACTCGCATTTCGTCGGTCATCGCATCACCGCCCGGCACCAGTTCGGGAAACCTGTCAACCGCGTACCCGGCAAGGAACGAGGTGATCGTCATTCGGTACTGAAGTGGATGTTCTTCGGAACCGTGTCCCAAGTACACCACGGGCCACTTATCGGGTTTGCCTTTCGTCAACCAAGCGTAGCCGCCACCGTTCTCGTCGCTTCCCCAGAACAACAGGCCCGGTTTCTCGGGATGAACCGGCAGGGGCAGAGGATACAGCCCGGTGCGGAGTTGTTGGTAGACACGCTCGCTTTGCTTCATCCCGGCAAGTCCGCTGACCGACAGCGGATTGTAGACTTTCAGGAAGGTCTGGAAGAACGCCCCTGATCCGTAGTGGGAGATCAACTCCTCGAAATCGGGTGGGAACTCCGACCCGGCGACAATCCGCGCGGCATACCAATTCCCTTCCGCTTCGAACGGCGTTGCTGGCGGCGACACGAGCCGGACGAGGTCACGCAGCGCCATTTCGCTTCTCCTGTGGGCCGCGCCCGGCGGGAGTGTTTCCGTTCTTCGCCGCGTGCCACTTGTTAGCCCGAAGCGCGAGCGAGGGGCCAGCCGCCACTCCGGTCGCACAGGTGGCTGGCCCC
>JANNQE010000202.1:0-4674 GCA_031441625.1 Planctomycetia bacterium | reverse complement strand
GGCCTTCGAGCGTGCAGTCGGCGACAAAGATGGAGGCGGCAAGCGCGCCGATGGCCGGGCCGTGGTCCTGCAGCGCGACCGAAGCGCCGGTTGAGCGAATCGGCACCGGGGTGTTCACCGCGATCACCTGGTACACGTGCGCCTTCCCCGACTCCGGCTTCGGGTCGGTGAAGGTCATCGGCACCAGCGGTTGCGTCGGCGTGTCGCTGTACTGCAAGTTCTGGAAGACCGGCCGGCCGAACGGGTTCTTCCCCTTCTCCGGTACGGTGGCGATCTGCTTGCCGTCCCGCTCGATCACGAAACTCGCCAGCCCGCTCTCCACGTCCACGTCCGCCTGCCACGTCAGCACCGCGCCCTTCAGCGTCACGCCCGTCGGGGCCGGCGGCGGGGTGTCGTCGCTCACCACGGTGTCCTTGACATACTGCGCCCACTTCTTCGCCACCGCTTCGCTCGGCAGCCACCCGGCCTTCAGCGGGTCGTCCTTCCACTTGGTCGCCGCCATCGGTTCCCCGCCCGTGATCGGGGCCAGCCACGCGGCGTCCTTCGGCATGTCGGTCAGCGGGTCGCCGGCCTTCTTCGGCAGCCGGGCGGTTAAACAGGCATCCAGCCACGGGATCGCCAGATACCGCTGGTTGCCGCAGTCGTGGCTGCTCAACGGATCAATGGCCACGCCCACCAGCCCACCCTTGCCCCGCACCTCGTTGAAAAAGGTCTGATTGCCCGGCCACACGCCGGCGAACTGGCCGTCCTTCACCGTCACGCCCTCCTTCGTGCCCAGGTTGCACATGAGCGGCACCTTCAGCGCTGCGTCGGGCAGCGTGTGCGCCTTGATCGTCTTTCGGGTCGGGTCGTCCTTCAGCATCGGCACGCCCGACCGGAGCCACGCGGCGGCCACCCGCTCCGGGTGCAGCATCACCATGCCGCCGCACCAGTGCCCGCCGCCGCTGTGCCCCCACAGCGCCCATGGCACCGTCGCCAACTCCGGGTGCTTGCACTGAGTGCCCAGGTCTTTCAGTGCTTTGCGGAAGGCGGCGTCGGAGCCGTTCCGCGGGTCGCACCACATCTGGCAGTCGGCCTTGTCGGGCTGCTCGTAGGCCGGCGACAGGAGTGCACAGTCGTGCTTCTTCGCCAGCGCCTGCCAGTGCAGGTCGTAGGCCCCGGTGAGGCCCGACTTGCACGACCCCTCGCCGCACCCGTGCTGATGCACCACCACCCCGCGGAGCGCCTTCACGTCGGGCGGGATCCAGACGGTGAAGTTCGCGGCGAACGCCAGTTCGCCCTTCTCGGTGCCCGCCTCGGACCGCACGCGGTGGTACGGCGGGTCGGCGACGGGGAACACGTCGTAGGGCGGCTTCTGGGCGAACGCGGGAGAGGCGAGCAGCAGCAGCAGCAGGAGTCCGAAGCGCGGCATGGCACAGTCCTGTTCGGGGGAGGGGAACAGGGGTGAGTGTATGCCGCCGGCAACGCACCGGACTGCCCACCGTGGTGAACACCGGTGCCCGAAATTGTCCGAAACGGCTCGAATGTGGCGGACTTTGCCGATTGGCACGCGAGTTGATGACCACTTCTCCCGACCAGAGCGACCGCGGCAGCGAGCCGCGGCCTTGCTCACACTCACCAACGGAGACACATGATGCGACACTTCCTCACGGCCGGCCTGTTGCTCGCCGGCTTCTCGGTCGCCCAGGCCCAGACGATCACCCCCGGCATCGGCGGGGTGGCCGTCACAGGCCAGAGTGGGGCCGGGCTGTACATCCCCTACGGCGGGGGTGGCGTGACCGTCGGCTCGCCGGGCGTCGGCAGCTACAACCTGAGCGGCGGCGGGTACACCTCGCCGTACTCGTGGAACCAATTCAGCAACCCGACCGCGTACAACTTCAACACCGGCGGGTTCAACTACAACAGCGGCGTGTACGGGTACGGCAACGGGCTGAGCAACGCCAACTACTACGGTCCGCAGTACGGGAACGTGATCCAGACCGGCGGGTACAACAGCTACCCGAGCAACTACGGGTACAACAACTCCCCGTATCGCGGGAGCACCTTCGGCAACAGCTACGGCGGCAGCGTGTACACCCCGGTCATCTACACGAACGGCCGGGGCCGCGGGCGTGGGCGGTAATGTGAGTCCGGCCGGGCCGCGGCCCACCGGGTGGCGACGGTTCTCCGTTGCGGTCGACCGAGAGGTCGGTCGATCAGGCCAACCCTGATCGCAACGGCGGGCCGATGCCACCCGGCGGGCTGCATTTTTTAGGGTGGTCCGCTCTCGCCGAGAGCGGCCTGTTCCGTTCCGGCCCTCGGCGAGAGCCGGCCACCCGATTCGACTCACACCGGGTACTCGTTGAAGATTTGTTCGATGCGGCCGGCGGCGGCGAGGAAGGCGATCATGAGCGCCGGGTCGAAGCGGCCGGGGCACTCGTGCGTGAGCGTCCGCACGGCGCGGGTGTGCGTCAGGGCCGGGCGGTACGGGCGGCGGCTCCGCAGGCTCTCGTAAGTCGAAGCGATCGACACCACCCGCGCCGACAGCGGGATGTCCGCGCCCACCTGCCGCTCGGGGTAGCCGTTGCCGTCCCACCGCTCGTGGTGCCCGCGGATCAACTCCGTCGCCAACCCCACGCACCCGCTCTCGCTCGGGAACTTGTCGGCCAGCCCGCCGATGATGTCCTCCCCAGACGTCGGGTGCGTCTCCATCACCTGCCGCTCGTCGTCGTCCAGCTTGCCCGGCTTGAGCGTCAGCCCGCCGGGCAGCACCAGCAGGCCCACGTCGTACAGGCTGCTGCTGGCCGCCAGCATGGTGATGTACGTCGGGTCCTTCAGCCGCAGGTACTCGCCGCTCCCCTCCACCATTTGCGCGATCACCCGCACGTACCGGGCGACCCGCGAGCGGAACCCCGGTGCCATGTACCCGGCCTCCACCATCACCCGCGACAGCGTGACGGTCATCAGGTCCCACGGGCTGGCGGAGTTGGCCGGCAGGGCCAGCCCGCCGGGGGCGGTGGGCATCGGCTGGCGGTGGATGCCGTCCAGGGCGAACCGCATGGTCTCCATGGTCAGCACGCCCCGCTGCCCGTGCAGCGTCTCGCGGCGGCCGAGCAGCACGCGGATGCGACTCCGCAACTCGACCGGCGTGAACGGCTTCGTCATGAAGTCGTCGGCCCCGACCGACACCAGGCCGGACAGCGCGGCCACCGGCACCGTGCCGCTCACCACCAGGATCATCGTCGGCTGCTCGCTGGTCATCCGCCGGGCGAGGGTGATGAGTTCGCGGGCACTCCCCCGCTCCGGGCTGGCGTCGAGCACGATCAGGTCGAACGTGTACTTCTCCAGGTACTGGCGGGCGTCGGGCACGTGGGCGGCCTCGGCCACGTCGAAGTCGTCGCCCAGGAGCGAGCTGAGCATCCCGCGGGACATCGGGTCGGAGTCCACCACCAGCACGCGGGTGCGGTCGGTCGCGCCGTCGCTGCTGCGGGTGTGGCTGGGCGACAGGCGGGTGAACGGCTCCAGGGCGGTGGACACGGCGGCGGCCGACGGGAATCGCAAGTCCGGGTCGATCTGCATGAGCTGGGTGACGATGTCGGCCAAATCGGCCGGCAGCTCGGGGCGGGCCAGCCGCACGTCCGGCGGGGGCGAGTTCAGGCGGCGGGACAGGTCGGACAGCGGGTTGCCGCTCTCCGGGTACGGCTCGCGGGCGGTGAGCGCCCAGTACATGGTGGCGCCGAGGCTGAACAGGTCGGCGCGGCCGTCCACCAGGTGCGGGTCGCGGGCCTGCTCCGGGGCCATGTAGCCGACGGTGCCGAGTAGGGTGCCGGGTTCGGTGAGGGCGTGCCGCGGGTGCAGGGCCAGCCCGAAGTCGAGCAACTTGGCCTGCCAGTCGGGGGTGACGATGACGTTGTTCGGCTTCAGGTCGCGGTGGACGAGGCCGTGGTCGTGGGCTTCGGCCAGGGCGTCGGCGACCTGGCGGAACACCTCGGCCGCCCGGCCGACGGACATCGGCCCGTGCGTCCGCACGTGCGTGTCCAGGTCGTACCCCTGCACGTACTCCATGACGAAGAAGTCGGTGCCGTCGTCGGCGTGCTGGCCGCCGGCGATGTGCCGGCCGGCGTCCAGACAGGCGACGATGTTCGGGTGCTTCAGCCGCGCCACGCTCCGGGCCTCGGCGTAGAAGCGGTAGGCCAGCCGCGGGTTCTTCTCCTTCGCGTGCGCCGTCACCTTGATGGCCACCCGCCGCCGCAAGTGAATGTGCTCGCCCAAATACACCACCCCCATGCCGCCGCGGCCGAGGACTTCCAGCAGACGGTACGCCCCGAGCAGCGTCTCGCCGTGTCGCCCGCTTTTCACCAGTTTGGCCTGGAAGGCGGTGAGCAGCTTGAACCGTTGCAGCTTCTCCACCAGTTCGTCCTGCGTGCGGCACTCGCACACCTCGGCCTTGTGCAGCGCGGGCAGTTCCTCCCACTCCTCGGCCAGTACGACCGACTGGTCCATCAGCACGCCCAACAGCCGCACCGCCCCCGACTCCATTTGAGCCGGGTCCAGGTCGATGACGGCGGTGCCGTTGGCGTCGGGGAGCGGGGTGACAATCATGGTGCCCAATCTCGGAGGGTCGGTCGTCGAGGCTGCGGTACGGCGGTGCCGAGTCGGTGGTCGCAACCACCCCCACCTCTCCCCGCCGGGGAG
>JANNQE010000201.1:0-2345 GCA_031441625.1 Planctomycetia bacterium | reverse complement strand
GTTGGATCCAGGAGGAGAACGCCGCGAACTTCGCCCCGAAGTCGAAGCGGTCACAGTACGACGGCGGACTCCGGACGCCGATCCTCATCAAGTGGCCCCGCCACGTGAAGGCCGCCGAGAGCGACCGGCTCGCGACTTCGGTCGACCTCGCGCCGACCATCCTGTCTGCGGTCGGCGCGAAGCCGACGAAGGACATGCAAGGCATCGACCTGCTCGACGCGCGCCGGGCGGCGACCCGCGACGCCGTCTTCGGGGAGGTCTTCGAACACAACGCGATCGACATCACGAAGCCCGCGGTGAACCTGGATTACCGCTGGGTCATCGACGGGTACTGGAAGCTGATCGTGCCGCACGAGGCGAACGTCAAGGGCGCCAAGCCGGAACTGTACGATCTCGCCAAAGATCCGACCGAGAAGACCAATCTCGCCGAGAAGCAGCCGGAGAAAATAACGGAGCTGACGAAGAAGCTGGACGCGTGGTGGAAGCCCTAGCGCACGATTCGCGGGGCAGTGCAACCGACGTTCGATTTGACAGATGCGTGGGCCGGTCGCTCGACGAGAACGAACTCGCGGAGAACACCGTCATGATGTTCCTCGGCGACCACGGGTACGAACTCGGCGTCCGGAACTGGTGGAACGAGAACACGCTGTTCGAGCGGAGCTGCCGCACGCCCCTGATTGCCCGCTCGAAGCGGTTCGCGGCGAACCGTCGGCTCTGATCCAGACCACCGAAACGGGAGCCAAGCGATGAGGGCGATCCTGACTCTACTCGCCGGGTTGTTCGCGGCGGCGAACGCGGTCGCGGCCGATCCGCCGAAGAAGCCGAACGTGGTACTGATCCTCGCCGACGACTTGGGGGCGTTCGACCTCGGCTGCGCTGGGCGGAAGGACCACCGCACCCCGAACCTCGACAAGCTCGCGGCCGCCGGCGCGCGGTTCACCTCCGCGTACGCGGCCGCCAGCGTGTGCTCGCCGACCCGCGCCGCACTCATGACCGGTCAATCCCCGGCGCGAGTCCACATCACCACCTTCCTCCCCGGCCGCGGCGACGCGCCGTCGCAGAAGCTGCTTCACCCGAAGCTCGCCGCGAACCTCGCGGCCGACGCCCCCACGCTCCCGGCGCTCCTGAAGGGCGCGGGGTACGCCACCGCGTGCTTCGGGAAATGGCACCTCGGCGGGAAGGGTCACCAACCCACCGACCACGGCTTCGAGGTGTACCAGCCCGGCCGGGCGAACACGGAAGCAGGCGCGGACGAGGGCGGCAAGGGCGAGTCCGGGCTGACCGCCGCCGCGGTCGCGTTCGCCGAGAAGAACAAGGACCGGCCGTTCTTCCTGTACCTCGCCCACAACGCCCCGCACATTCCGTACACCGCCCGCGCCGACCGCGCGAAGGCCAACGCCGATGCCTTCGAGCCGACCTACGCCGCCGTCGTCGAGTCGCTCGACGAGTCGGTGGGCGTGCTGCTCAAGAAACTCGATGACCTCGGCGTCGCAGACAACACGATCGTGATCTTCACCAGCGACAACGGCGGCTTGCACGTCCCCGAACTGAAGCACGAGCGGGTCACACACAACGGGTCGCTGCGGGCCGGGAAGGGGTTCCTCTACGAGGGCGGGCTGCGGGTTCCGCTCATCGTCCGGTGGCCCGGTCGGGTGAAGCCGGGGACCCTGATCGACGCCCCGGTTCAGACGACCGACTGGCTCCCGACGCTGCTCGAAGCGGTCGGCGCGAAGCCGCCGGCAAAACTCGACGGGGCCAGTTTCGCCGGCGTGCTGAAGGGCACCGCGAAGCTCGACGAGCGGGCACTCTACTGGCACCAGCCGCACTACACGAACCAGGGCGGTCGGCCCGGCGGCGCGGTGCGCGAGGGCAACTGGAAGCTGATCGAATGGTACGAGGACGACTCCGCCGAAATCTTCGACCTCGCCGCCGACCCCGGCGAAGCGACCGACGTGTCCGCGAAGCAGCCTGTCCGGGTGAAGGCGCTCCGGGCAAAGCTCGCGGGCTGGCGGAAAGAAGTCGGGGCGCAGGAGATGGCCCCGAACCCGGCGTTCGACGCCGCGAAGCACAAGGCGCTGTACCTCGACCCGGACCCGTCGAAGTACGCCCCCGCGACCGCTTCGCCGATGTCCTTCGAAGCCATGCAGGCGTGGCGGAAGCGGATGGATGCCGCCGTTTCCCCCAAAAAGTGACCTCTCTCCTCGGAGCCGCCACATGAATCGCTGTTTCGCAGTGCTCGCACTGGTGTTCGGATTCGCGCTGCCCACGCGCGCCGCGGACAAGCCCAACATCGTCATCTTCCTGGCCGACGACCTCGGGTACGGCGACCTCGGCTGCTACGGCCA
>JANNQE010000200.1:0-33549 GCA_031441625.1 Planctomycetia bacterium | reverse complement strand
GGGCGGCGGGTGTACCACGGGTTTGCGGAAATCCGCGTCCAGCGACAAGTCCTGTGCGCCAACGCCCAAGTTCATGCACCGTTCACCACGCCAACACCGGAATCATGCTGGAGTTCGCAGGATCAGGGCGATTGCACCCATCCAGGCGATTGAGGAATTGATCTGGAACGGGTACGACGCCGACGCCAAGTCGATTGCCGTGACCGTAACCCTCGACGCACTGGGCAGTGTTTCCAGGCTTCAAATCGTCGACGACGGTTGTGGGATTCCGTTCGATCAACTCGACAAGACGTTTGCGATGATCGGCGACTCGGTCAAGCGGGCGATGCGGAAGACCCCCGGCGGTCGGATCCCTCGTGGGCGCTTCGGCCGTGGACGGTTCAAGGCGTTCGCGCTCGCCAACACCGTCAAGTGGATCAGCCGGTATTCCGAGGGGGGGGCGACACGCCAGTACACGATCCACGGCGACAAATTGCGCCCCGAGCCGTTCCAGACCGATGACCCCCAGCCGGTTGAAGGGAGCAAGCCGGGTGTCGAAGTCAACATCGGGCCTATTGACCGGCCGTTCATGGACCTGCTCGACACCCCGCACGTCGTCGCAGAACTCTCGAAGAGGCTCGCGCTCGACCTCGTCCAGCACGCGGTGGATATCCGGTTCGACGGTCAGCGGGTGAACCCGCAAGAGTTCATCGCCCATCGGGAGAAACTGACGATCAGGGTGACGGACCAGGACGGTCAACCCCAAGACGTGTCGCTCACGGTGATCGAATGGAACGGACTGTCCGCCCGGTCGGTGTACCTGTGCGACGCTGAAGAGGTGGCTCAGCACGAGTGGGAGAAGTTTGAGGTGCCGACGGCCCGGACGTTCTCGTTCACCGCCTACGCCCAGTCGCTGTTCGTGGACCGGCTCATCTCGTCGGGGGCGGTGGATCTTGGCGAGCTGAGCGTGGAGGTGCGGAACTTAAAGGTGGCGGTCAAGAAGGCCCTGGAAGAACACTTCCGTACCCGGCTCGCGGCCCAGGCCGGCGGCTTGGTGGAGGTGTGGCGGAAGGACGGGATTTACCCATACCCCGAGGTGGCCGCGAACCCGGTCGAGAAAGTCAGCCGCGAGGTGTTCGACGTCTGTGCCCAGGCCGTTCACGACCTGCTACCGGGCTTCCAGCAAGGGGCGAAGACCAACCGGCGGCTGCTGTTCCAACTGCTCAAGCAGGCCGTCGAGACCGATAGCGGGTCGCTGTGCGAGATTCTGGAGCAAGTGCTCGCCCTAACCCCCAATCAGCAAAAGGACCTGTCCGGGCTGCTCAAGACCACCCGCCTTGGGGCGGTCATCAGTGCGGCGAAGACGGTACTGGACCGGCTCAAGTTCCTGGAATCCACCCACCACCTGTTCTTCGGCCCGCACGCCGACGACGTGAACGAGCCGCACCAGCTACAGCAGATCCTCCTCCAGGAGTTGTGGCTGTTCGGGGACGACTACGCCTTCGGCCGGCAGGAGGCGTACCTGCGGGACGCGCTGGAAACCCACGCCAAGCACACGAACCGAACGTTCGATCCGAAGACCGGCGTGATCCACAATATCCGAGACGGGAAGAAGAGCCGGCTCGACTTGCTGCTGAACAGCACCTATGCCCGCACCCCGCCCTACGACTTCGAGCACCTCGTCGTCGAACTGAAGCGGTCGTCGGTGAAGCTCGGCAGCGACGAGTTGAACCAGATCGAAAGCTACGCCCAGACCGTTGAGGATGACGCCCGGTTCGACAAGCAGAAGACGCGGTGGACGTGGTATCTCATAGGGGTGGAGTGCGACAAGTACTCGGAAGGGCGGCGAACCGAGGCGAATCGCCCGCATGGGATGATCGCAGACCGTGGTGGCGTGCAGGTGTGGGTGAAGACATGGGCGGAGATCGTGTCCGCAGCGAAGCGACGGTACGAGTTCTTCCTGAAAGAGCTGGATACCGAACTGTCGGCGACCGACGGCCTCCAGTACCTCCGCGATCGTCACGGGAAGCACCTGCCTGCATCGCTCGCCCCGCCAACTGCTTCTACCGTGCCGGCTGCTCAGTCCTCTGCGCCGGCTGCGAACGGGTCTGTGAAACAGGGGAAGACGAAATCTGCGAAGAAGCCGTGACCGTGCGTTCAGCCGAGCAACTCCGTGATGTTTGACTTCTCGCCGAAGGTGTCGGAATTGCTCAAGGAGCTGCCTCCGGATATCCCGCCACTCGCCCAGTACCGCTACTACATCTGAAAATCCGAGTTGCACGTGCCGAGCCGCAACGGATGAGTTCCGGCGCGGTTGTGTCCCCAACTACGCCGGAACCACACTTCCCGATGATCTGCACTCTGTGGCTACTTCTTCGCAGGGCGGACGAGTGCCCGCACCTCGGCCAGCAGCACGTCGTTCTCCAACCGCCGGTGCCACGGCAACGACCGCCGGCCGGCGGTGATGTCGTCCGTCGCCGCTTCCGCCTCCTTGAGCCTCCGCTCCGGCTCGCCGGGTTTCCCCTGGAGGTGATTGCTCAGGCTCAGCAGAAGGAACGTCGCCGGATCACGCCCAGGGTCTTTCTCCACCCACCCGCTCAGGGTGGTGTCCACCAGGGGCAGCAGTTTGGAGGCCGTCTCGCCGGTCAGATTCGGGTAGCGGAGCAAGGCGATCACGTTGGTGAACTGGTCGAAGGAGGTGGAGTCGCCGCCGGCGATTCGGCCGTATGCCTGCGTGTCCAGTGTGGCGTTCCGCCTCAGACACAGCAGTCGGATCACGTCCACCCGAATGGCGACGGAGGAGTCCGCGCGGAAGCGGTCGAGTGCCTCCCCGCACAGTTGCTCGTACTCGGCCTGCTTGTCCTGTCGGAGCAGGGCGAGGGCCAGGTAATGCCGGGCGGTGCGGTCGTCCGGCCGGGCCTTCACCACCGCCCGCAGGTGGTCGGCGGCCTTGTCCCACGCGGCGTCGGCCGGCTGGCGGGTGCCCAGTTGGAGCAGGTTTAGGGCGAGGGCGAGGCGGGCGTCCGCGTCGGCCGGGTTGGCCGTTACTTGCTTCTCGGCGGCGGCGATTCGCGCCTTCAGGTCGGGCAGCGGAACGTCCGGCGGTTGTCTCACCGCGAGCGGCGGTCGGGCCAGATCGCGCTCGGCCACCCGCACCAGATGCTGGGCCTCGGCCAGGGTGAGCCAGTACGGGCGGTTCACCCCGCCCGCCCACGCCTTGCGGAGGGCGTCCGTCTGTCTCTTCGCCTCGGCCAGTGCTGCCCGCGCGTCGGCATCCCGGAAACGCTCGTGCAGGATGACCGCCCGCACCGCCCACTCTCTCGGGCCGCGCTTGTCCGGTTGAGTCGCACGCCAAACCCGTTCGATCTCTTGATCGGCCGTCTGGAACGACTCGGACGCCCACATGGCCGCGGCGACGGTGGTGCCGTCAGGCGGCGCACTGCTCGCCGACCCGCTGAACCGGGTGATCAAGCCGGCGAGGAACGTGTTCGCGTTCGCACCGGCCGTCCCGCCGGCCACGCCCAGCAGTTCCGGGTCGATGGCCCGCGGCAGGCGGTCCAGGGTGAACGCCCGCGTCAGGTCGGCCGCCTGGTTCCGATCCTCTTGGGCGGTCAGCCGCGCCCCGCCTGGCTCGCCCGTCACCCGTGCCAGCATCCAGCGGCGGGCCGCGTCGTAACCGGCGGCGTCGCCGGCGGCCAGTCGGGCGACGGCCAGCCGCCGCCACACGTCCGCCTCGCTGATGTTCCCGGCCTTCCCCTGGTGCCGCCCGCGGTCGGTCAACACCCGCAGGCAGCGGGCGAAGTGGTCGGCCGCGTCCGGCCACCGCTTCGGGTCGGTCACGGCCAACCGGGCGTAGCAATCCCCGCGGTTCAAGTGGCAGACGGCCAGGTCGAGTCGAGAGCCGGCGGGCGGACGGTCGGGCACCGGCGGGTACGCCGCCAGGGCGTCGGCATCCCGCCCTTGTTGTCCGAGTACCCACCCCACCCACTCGGCCGCCGTCGTCGCCAGAGGGTGCGGCGGCTTGTCCTTCGGGGTGGCCAGGGCGAGCGCGTGGCGGAAGTCGGCTTCGGCGTCGGCGTACCTCAGCAAGTTCGCGCGGCACCGCCCCCGCTCGATCCACACCACCGGGTCGGCACTCATGCTCGGAACGCGGGTGAGCAGTTCCAGGTGTGCGGCGGCGGCGGCGTTGTCGCTGGCGAACCCGGCCAGCGTACTCTGGTACAGGTGTTCGACCGCCCGTTGCGTTTCGGGCACCGGCAGGGCGGCCCGATACCGACCACCGAGTCGCTCCCACCCGGCGGTCGCGTCGGCC
The DNA here is from genome assembly GCA_031441625.1 of Planctomycetia bacterium. GTDB lineage: Bacteria > Planctomycetota > Planctomycetia > Gemmatales > Gemmataceae > JALHQU01. The sequence goes on along the minus strand of JANNQE010000200.1, from coordinate 29,258 downwards.
GGCGTGAGCGGGTCGATCCTGCCGGAGCGGGCGGACTGTCCTGTCAGGCACTCGGCCAGGGCGATCAGGTCGGCGTCCGTCCACCCGGCGTCGTGCAGGTCGAACAGGCGGACGGTTAAGTCGCCAGCGAACGCGAGGGCGAGGCGGTCGGGCTTCGGGTCTTCCGGACGGTCCTTGTCCGTCACCTCCGGAGGCAGGAACCCGCACCAGACCGGCGGGTGGGCGAAGTCGGACAGGTTCGCCACCACCCGCCCACTGGCCACATGCTGCACTACGGCCCGCCGGTCACTGCCGATGGTGACGAGCAGCCGTCCGTCCGGGCTGAATTCGGCGAACCGCACGTCGCCCGTGTGTCCGCTGGCGAACGCGGTGCCCGTCCCGGCCGGCACGTCCCACAGTACCGGGTCGGCACCGGGGAAGTAGGTGACTGCGAACCGGCCGTCCGGGCTGACCGCCACTCCGCCCGACTGGACGGACTGCCCTGGTGCGGGTAACAGTTTGTCCCCGCTTTCGGCGTCGAACACGACCGCCTCCAACCGCCCGTCCGAGGTCGAGGCCAAGCGTTTGCCGTCCCCGCTGAACAGCGGGGCGAGCTTCGGCATCACCTTCTGCCCGGCGGTGATGTTGGTCGCGTCCGGCGGAAGTTGCGACACGGGGGAGAGTCGCAGTTGTCGCACCTGCTTGGCCGAATCCGCGTCCCACAACTCACACCCGCGGTCGGTCGTTCCCACCAGCAGTTGGTGGGTGCCGGGGCGGAACTCGACGAGCATCGCCCGTTCCGCCAGTTTCTTCCGCCGCTTCGGCCCGGCGGCGGCGGTCACGTCGACCACCCATGCCACGCTGGTGTAGTTGTCGATCACCGCCAGCCGCTTGCCGTCCGAACTCCACGACACGCCGCCGCTGGTGTGGAAATCCTTCTCGACCTCATACCGCTGCTCCCTCAAGTCCGGGGACACGAACGCGACCGCCCCCCCCGTCACCGCCAGGGTGTTGCCGTCGGGGGAGAAGGCCACCCCGAGTACGCCGCTCTCGGCCCACTGGTTCACCCGGTCGCCGGTTTGCAGGTCGAACACCTGGAGGGTACCGGTCTCCTGGAGGGTGGCCAGGTGCCGGCCGCTCGGATCGACTGCCACCTGCCGCACCGGGGAAGTGTGCGACAGAACCGTCCCCCGTTGCTCGCCGGCCACATCGACGCGGTTCAAACCGGATCGGAACCCCACCCAGCGGGTGTGCAGGTCTGGGCCGAGCAGGTCGCCATCGGCGGTAAGCAGGCGGGGGGGCGGGTTGTCTCGAGGGAGCAGTCGCCAGTTGGCCGTCGAGTACACGTCGCTCGCCCCGGAGGCGAACGTGACCACCAGCGCCTCAGCCCCGAGGGAGAACCGCACCCCGGCGATCCCTTCCCGCTCCTGGGGCGGTGTGCGGAGAAGGAGCCGGCCGGTAGACACGTCGTGAACTTCGACGGTGTTGTCCCCGCCGCCGACCGCCAGCCACTTCCCGTTCCGGCTGAATGCCAGTTTCGACGGCTCCTTCTGCTCCCACCCGACCGCGTCCGGCCGCGGCTTCAGGGTGTCGGCATCCCATAGCGTCACCCGATTCCCCACCGCGGTTGCCACCGCGTTCCCCTCGGGCGAAACGGCCAGCCCGCGGAACTGCCCCTTCACCTCCACCGACAGCCCCTTCTTGGCCCGCACGTCCCACACCCTCAGGACCGCCTGCTGCCAGCTCGACTGGTCGAACAGGATCAGGCGGTGCGGGTCGAGGAAGTGCGCCCGCCGGCCGGTGAGCGGGTCGGCGGGCGGCAACTCGGCCACGAGCGGTTTGGCAGCCGTCAGTTGCCATACCCGCACCGTTCGACCCTCGTCGATCGTCAACAGCCGGTCGCCGGTCGGTAGGAATTCCACCCCTTCCACCGCGGTCGGGTGAGGCAGGACGGCTTTCACCTGCCCGCCGGCGGCGTCCCGCACTTCCAAACTGGTGCCGAAAGCGGCGTAGTGCCACTTGCGGTCCGGCAAGGACACCCCGTTGAACCGGATCGGCTCGGGCGTGGGGCGGGTGTCGATCATGAGCGGCAGCCGGCGGAGGTGGTTCCACATCTGCTGGCGAATCAGCGGACGGTCCTCCGACTCCTCGGCCAGCGGCAGTGCGGCGGCCAGCCACGTGAGCGATTCGACCGTCCGCCCGCTCGCCTGCTCCGCGTCGGCCGTATCCAGGTAACGATTCCGCTTGCTCGCGTTCGCCTCCCGCAGGGCACCTTCGACGTCCTTTTTCCGCCCCTCGATCTCCGACTTCTGCCCGTCGATCACGACGACTTTCGCCGCGATCTCCTGGTTCGACTTCTCCAGTTGGCCGGAACGGTCCTTCTCCCGTCGCTCGGCGTCGGCGAAGTACAGGGCGAACCAGACGGCCACCGCGAGCGCCGCCACCACCGCGACCACCGCGGTCCGACGCAACCGCCGGCGGGGCCGCTCCTGTTCCTCGGCGAAGTGTGCCCACACCCGCTCGGCCACGGCCGCCGCGGTCGGCCGCTTCGTCGGGTCCGACTGACGGCAGTCGGTCACCAGGTCCGCCAGCGGGCGGGGCGGCGTCGGCCACCCGGCCGACCGGCAGGCGTCGAGCGTCTGGTGCAGGATGTCGCCCAGCGCGGACACGTCCCGCTGGCGGTCGGCATCGGTGGCGTCGTCACTCGCCAGACCAAAGTCGATGACGTAAAACTCGCCGTGTTCACTGGCCATGGCGTTCCGCGGGGCGAGGTCGCCGTGAGCGACCCCGGCGGCGTGTGCGTGCGCCAACCCCTCGCACACCCGCAGGAAGTCGGTCAACCGATCCCGCCGCCAGTCGGCGAAGCGTTCGGCCGGGGGCGACTCCCGCAACCGGTCACTCAACCGCCCGTCGGCCGGCAGCAGAACGGTGGTGAAGAACGGGCGGCCGTCATCCAACCGCCCGACGTCGAACACGGGCAGGATGTGCGGGTGGCGGAGGTTGGCCAACCGCCGCCCCTCCCGCTCGAAACTGTCCTGGTGTTCGCACCCCAGGTAGTTGCGGAACAACACCTTCAGCGCCAGGGGGCGGCCGAGGGTGTTGTCGCGGACGCGGTACACTTCGCCGAAGCTGCCGTTGCCGATCCGCTCTTCGACGTGGTATCGGCCGGCGAACACGTCGCCCGGTTCGGCCGGGGCGTTGCGACACCCCATGCCGGCGAGCAGTCGGTCGAGCGGATCCATCGGGCGACTCCGGTTGCGAGTCAAGACGCAGGGCGACTCGAGGTCAGGTAGCGGTTCAAGTTCGCGCGAACCCGATCATACGCGGTCTTCACTTCGTGCTCGGTGCGGCCGAACTGAACGGCCAAGTGGGGGAAGCTGAGCGAGAAGATCGCCTTCCCGCGGAAGATGGCCGCGTCGATCTCGTCGAACAGCGGCTCGCCGGTGGTCGCGTCCCGCTGCGCCAACAGGTGAGTGAACGCCTGCTCCAACACCTGCACCGATTCCAGGGTGGTTTTCGCCTCGCCGTCCGAAAGGAAGTTCGCCAACTCTTCGGTCAACGGCACGGTGGTCGGCCGCGTGGCCCGTTGGCGGAGTCGGCTGATCAGGTCGCGGGTGACGCAGGTGGTGAGGTAGGCGAACGCCTGTCCCCGGTGGTCGAAGTTCGGGTTGTGGCCCCGCGTCTTCACCCGCTCCCAGAGCCGGGTGAGCAGGTCGGACGACAGGTCCGAGACCGACACCGTCCCGCCCTCCGGCAGGTTCATCGTCCGCAGTGCGTGGGTGGCGAGGTTCCGCACTTCGGTCACAATACCTGCTTCTTTGAACACCTCTTCAAGAGTGGGCACGGCACGTGTCCTCACCAGAGGGAGTAGAGACGAATTTGGGTTGATGGTATTCGCCAGCGGGGGTCAGATCGCATTTTCCCCATTTTTCCCCGCCCGGCGATCTGTCGCGTTGGTGACATCGAAAGTGGACGCGGTGTCACACTGGCCGCATGTCGGCGAATGAACTTCACGCCCGTCGCCGACCGGCATTCCCCAGTCGCCTCGTAGGAGCCGCGCCGATGACGGACATCAGAACCCCTGGCGCCCCGGCGTCGGAATTAATCCTGACACCAGACCCGGTGCGGGCCGAGCGGCTGGCCAACCGGCAGTTCGTTCGGGAGCACGCCGAGCCGGAGTACCGACACCGGCTGGCCCGCTGGCAGGACGTGTGGGACGGCTACAACCGGCGGTTCTTCGACGGCCGGCTGACCGCCCCGCACCTCAACATCGGGCGGTGCGCCCCCCGGCGGTTCAGCCAGTGCCGGCTGACGACCGGGTACGGTGGGCAGACGGAGATCACCCTGGCCGAGCGGGTGGTGTTCGCCACCGACCGCGCGCTGGTCCGCCGCGAGTACCCGGCCGAAGGGTACGTGCGGTTCGAATGCGACCTGCTGTTGGGTGAGACGGTGAAGCAGTTCGTGCTCGAAGTGGGCGAGACGACCGAGGACGGGTACGGCGGGTACGGCCCGCGATTCGCCGCCGAAGCCACCCGCATCGGGGCCGAACTCGGGCTGCCGACGGTGCAAGCCCGCCGCCGCGGGCACCGTGGGTCGGCCGTGCCGGTGGCGGCGTTCTGGCCGTGGGCGTTTCGCCCGGACGGGTACTACCTGGGCGACATCCGCCTGGACGGGCGGCAAGTGGCCGGGTTGCGGACGCGGCCGGTGGTGCCGAACTCGGCCACCGTCAACGAGTTCTTCTTGTACCTACTGGCGACCGGCCGACAGGACCGCCTGCGCGACATTCTGGAACGCCAGGTGGACGCCGACCGCGAACGGCGTCACCCGCAATTGGCAGGCGACGAGCGCGGCCCGCGATCCGCCGACGGCTCACCCAATCCCGTCCCGGTGCTCCCGGCGAAATGGGTTCAATGGAACGACGACTGCCCGGCGCGAATGGCCGAGTACGTCCGCGAGCGGCGGGCGTTCGAGGTGATGCCGATCCTGGCCGACGCCCTGGAAGATGCCGGGTGCGACGACCCGGACGTACTCGACCACTGCCGCCGGCCGGCCCTGCACACCGCCGCCTGCTGGGTGCTGGCGGCCGTCCGCGCAGCGCACGAGGCGGCGGGAAAAGTGGACTGACGCCCGCCGGCCGCGCGTCACGCCCGGCCCCGCCGGGCGATTGACACCCGCCGGGGCAACCCGTCCCGGCCACTCAGGAGGTTTCCCATGCGTCACGTTCTGCTGCCGCTGTTCGCCGGGTTGGTGGTGCTGGCCAACGGGTCGAGTGCCCGTGCCGACGACAAGTGCGAGATGTTCGGCGAGATCAGCGTGGAGGCGGTGAAGGCGAGTGCGATGAGCAAGTGTGCGAAAGGCAACAAGCTGGCGTGTGCCCTCGCGGTGGTGCTGAGCACCGGCGACAAGGTGGCGAAGAAGACCACTCAGGCTGGGTGCGAGTACACGGTGAAGCTGGTGGACAAGGTGTACCAACTGACGATCAAGGCGGACAACAAGAAGGCGGTTGAGGAGGCGGAGAAGGCGCTGAAAGCGCTGAAGGAGGACGGCTACAGGCCGACCAAGAAGTGAGCCGTTCCCGCGGCAGGCATTCCGCACATTCTCCCGGGCGGGGCGGTACACACCGCCTCGCTTTTTTCACATCACCACCAATCTGATCTCCGCCCACGGCTCATCGGAAGTCCGGTCGCAGAGAGTCGGATCGCGTTCTCGGCACCAAATGTCCTTCACCAAGTCTTCACGGCCGAGAACGTCGATTTCTCGCAGTCCCGCATCTTTAATCATCAAATTTCGACAAAAGTAGACATCATCCCGAAACTTCAGCGATCAATATCGGTTAAATTTGGTCGTAAGTGATGAATCTCGTCGCAAGGGTGTGCGTCATCCTTTTCGCACACGGGGCGGCGATCCGTGGCCGGACGCGGAAGTCCGTGTCCGGCTGATGGAAAAACACAACTTTCGTCAATTTGGGGCCGTTTCCGCGCCAAGCCGTTTGTGACTTCGGGCGGAAGCGGCGAGTCGGTCGGCGCGGGGAGAGCGTCTTGTTCCCACCCGCGATGACGGTCGAGTCGGTTCCGACATTCATTCCTTCACTCCGGAGGTCACGGTTGATCGCCTATCCTCCTCCGCCTGCCGGCACGTTCGCCGCACTCGCTCGGGTGTCCCGAGACGGGCCGGTGGCGATGCCCGAATTGGTGGCTCTGACGGTCAAGCCGCTGCTCCTGTTCGCCCTTCGCCGGGGGCGTGACACGCAATCGGCCCAGCAAGCAGTCCACGAACTCTTCCTGGCGGTGGCCCGCAAGGAAGTGATCGCCACCGACCCGCCGCGTGGGTTGGTGAGCAGCAACCAAGACTTGTACGCTTGGCATCAGTTGCTCACCGTACTGAGCCGCCTGCTCCGCAACCCGCCGGCATGACACCCCACCCGCGCCACGGACGGCGCTCCCTTCCCGTCGGCAGTTTTCTGGAATTTTTCGTCACACACGCGCCGGTCGAGCGAAGGACGGTTCACCTGCCACCCGGCACGGAGTGCCATCCCCGGTCGGGTCCGTTCGCGGAGGTCGAAACGATGCAGGATTCAAGCGGAATGGGCGAAGGCACTTCGCAACCCGCGTGTACGCCGAAGGACGATGTGCCGGACTGTCAGCCCGATCACCAACACCCGCTCCGCGAGATCCTTCGCGAGTGCAAACAAGGCGATTGGAGACGGTTCCCGCAATTCGTGACGACCTGCACACGACGAGTCAAAGCCGCGTGGCGGAGTGGCTGCTGGGGCTGGATGACAGAACACGACATCGAAGATGTCATCGCGGATGCGTTCGTCGAGTTCGTGCCTCGCTTGCAGTCGGTGAACACGGAACACTCGCCAGTCGGGTTACTGTTCCGCATCGTGGCCTGTCGGTGTAAGGACCGACTCAGATCCGCCCGACGTCGAGGGCCACACGTTCCCATCCAGGATCACCACGCCCTACCAGACGATGGCGCACGGCGTCAGGCGGAGGCCTCGGAGCGGGATGAAATGTGCCAATCCGTCCGCGATGCCGTTCGGCGACTCCCCCCGCGATACTCCGAGGTGGTCGTACTGTGGATGGAAGGGGAATCCTACACCACCATCGCCGGTCGCCTCAGAATCAGCATCGAGAACGCCCGGCAGCGTCATTTCCGGGGGATTCAGCGGTTGCGGAAGTTGTTGCAGGCGGGAGACGACACGAACACCCCGATTCAAATCAAGAAGGAGAAACGCAATGCGAAGTGATCCCCCCGCCGACCCGACCGACCGCGACGCGGATCGGTTCGCCGACCAACTGGCCGCGTTGTGGGCGAGAGAACTGAACGTGCCGTCGCCGGTGGCCGTACCTGAAGCCGAGTTGAACACCACCCGGATGCAGCACTTCGGCCGGCAGATCGCGGAGGCGGTTCGCGGGTCGCGGCCGGCCCGCGCGGAGGTGTCCCGCGAGCGGCTGTTCACACTGGCCGCCCGCTCCGAATCCGCGGCCAACGCCGATCACACGCTCCCTCAAGGGCGTGGTGTGTATTCCGTGTCACGCGACGAGGGGGAACTCGTCCTTCAACTCGACCTGTCGGCCTCCGAAACGGGGGAGCGGTTGCTCTTCTTCCGCTTCCGCAGCTTGTCCGCCGACCCGTCGGCGGTGCCCATGACGTTCGCCGAGGGGGTGCTCGGCCTGCCGGCTGGGGCGGGCACATATCGCGTGCCACTCGACTCGTTCCTGACCGACGAGGGGCAGACGCTACTCGGCTCCATACCCGGCTGGTCGGAGGTGTTCGACCTGGCGGCACCAGACGCGGTGACGGCGGCGGACGAACCGCTACTCGCCGCTTCAAATGACCCTCAGCCGCTCTTCGGCCGGCCGACCCTCGCCGCCGCGCTCGCCCGCTTGCGTCACACGCCCACGCCCGTCTCCCTGCCGAAGCCGACCCGCGGCGTCGATTTCCTCGCCGCCGTGTGTCACGCGGTCAACGGCTTGTGGGCGGCCCATCACCGGTTGCCGACGGGCGAACTGCCCCGTGCGGCGGTGACGGCGCAGGCGTGGCTCGACGATGCGACACAGACCCGCGACCAGTGGTTGACCGCGTACCGCACCGACGACGGCCGCCCGGACGAGCGGTTCGTGCACCTGCTCGCCGCCCAGGTGGGCGTACTGCGGGTCGCCAGCGGAGAACGGGCGGAAGTGGCGACCGACCAGCTAAAACGGGCGTGGGAACACGAGCCAATACACCCGCGGGTCGCGGAGGCACGGGTTCTTGCCGCCCCGTGGGGTGCAGAGGCTCGTGTCGCGGCCGTCGAGTTCGCCGCTCTCGCCGCACGAGGCATCAGCCCGGTCCCAGTCCAGCGATTCGAGTTGCCGGTCGTGTTTGATCGGTCACTCCAAGGGAAGGTCCTGAAGCTGGTGTTCGAGGAGTTCACCGGGGACGGGCCGGCGGTCCTCTTCCCAGATTTGGCCGGCCCCGGTCTCTGGGTGGCGGACGCGGCCTTCTGGGACGCGCTGGGGTCCGCCTGGCGGTTCGCCGCCAGCGGGTTCGCTCCCGGAGCGCGGGTGCGGTGGCGGGTGGCGAACGAGGACGGCACCGCGTTCGCCACCCCGTCGGTATTCGAAGGCGGGTCGGCGGGCGGGGCGGTGGGGGCCGGGTTACTCGCGCTGTCCACTCGTCTGCCGTCGGAGGACTGCGACGGCCGCGTGGTGGTGATCGCCCGCGTGTCCGCAGACGGGCGACTGTCGGCGGTCGATGAGGCCGGGCTGCGGAACAAGCTGCGAGCCACCCGCGGGGTGGCGGCGCGGGCGGTGGTGGTCGCCCCAGACCAACCGGCCGGAGCGTGGGCGGACGGCAGCGTTCGCACCGCCGCCACAATCGCCGACGCCCTGGAGCACCTGCTCCCCGACCCGCTGCATCCGGTCCTGTCCGCCGAGCAGTTGCCACCGCCTGTGGACCCGAACCTGTTCGTCGGCCGGTCCGCAGCCATCGAGGCGCTCGACCGGGCGTGGCGGGAGCGGGACATTACCATTCACCAAGTGGTCGCCGCGGGTGGGGTGGGGAAGAGCACCGTGGTGTGGAAGTGGGTGCGGGAGTACCTCCCCCAAAAGCACCGCTACCGCCTCTGCCCGCAGGTGTTCGAGTGGTCCTTTTACAGCCAGGAGGATCACGAGTATCAGCCGAACAGCAGCCGCTTCCTGAACGCCGCGTTGCAGCACTTCGCCCGGTGCGACCCGACCGGGCGATACGACTCGCTCGACGACGCGGGCGACGCGGTGAAGGGCGAACGGGTGGCCGAGGCGTTCATGAAGTGCGGCGGCGTCATGGTGTTAGACGGCGTCGAGCCACTGCAAATGGTGCCGTCGCCCGGCCAGAAGAGCGGGTCGGCCGACGACGCCGGTCTGCGGGTGTTCCTTCAGCACATGCGGCGGAATGTCCGCCTGGGGCCGCGGGACCGGCGGCGGCTGCTCGTCCTCACCACCCGCTGGCGGATCGCCGAACTGGACGAACTCGACCGCACCGACTCCGGGTGCGTCACCCTGGAGCTGGGCAACCTGACGCCGGCCGACGGTGCCCACCTGCTCCGCGGGTTCCACCTGCGGTCTCAGCCGGCTGATCGCCTGCGGTACGGCGACGGCACTCCGGAGGCCTTACTCTCCCCGTTCGCGACGGCCGAGTTGGAGCGGATGGCTCGGGACGTGGGCGGTCACGCCCTCGCCCTCGTCCTGCTCGCCTCCCTGATGGTGCGGGACTACGGCGGGCGGGTGGAAGAGTACCGGGCCGTCCGCCAGGACTTGTTCGCCGAGTTGGGACACGTGGAACCGATGTCGCAGCGGCAGGCGACGCCGGACGAGCACCGCTACGCCCGGCGGGTGATCCGCTTGTACCTGCACGCCCTCGGGCGGGACGGGTCACCGGTAGCCGCCGCCTGCCGGCGGGCGCTCTTCCAACTCGGCCTGTTCGACCGCCCTGCGCGAACGGTCAAACTCCGCCTGCTGGCCGACGGCCCGCCCATCCCGGAAGTGACCGACCTGCCCGCGGGGGCGACACTGGCCGACGCCCTGCGGCACCTGGAAGACTTGCGGCTACTGACCGTCGGGCCGAACCCGGACGGGGTGGTGAACACGCACCCGCTCGTCCGCGAGTACCTGTCCCGAACACTGCGACAAGAGCACCCAGACTCCTGGCGAGCGGCACACTCCCGCCTGTTCGACCGCCTGAACCCGCACCCGAAGCCGCGGACGACCGCCGACCTGGAGCCGTGGCTGGAGAAGATGGCGCACGGCTGCCTGGCCGACCGGCACCACGAGGTGCTGAGGGACGTGTTCGTCCCCCAGGTGCTGGCCGGCGAGCGGATGGCGGCGATCCCGTTCCGCGGCGCGCACGGGGCCATCCTGTCCGTTCTGTCTCACTACTTCACCCCGGAGCGGAACTGGACGTTCGCCCTAGGGGTGAAGAGCCTGAGCGATCGCCTGTTGGTGCTGAAGACGACCGGGGAGTGCCTGTCACCGACGCGGGGGTACTCCGACCCGTCCACCCTCGCCTGCTACCGCCAGGGGATCGAACTCACCCGCCCGCACCCGGAACTGCGGCCGATGGAGCACCTGTTCCGCGCCGGGTACTGTCGGGGGTTGTTGGCGAGCGGCGAGTGCGGGGAGATGGGGCGGGTGTGCCGGGAGGTGTACGAGCAGGCCGTGGCCTCCGGTGACCGTCTGTCCGTGGCCGCCGGCGCTCATCGCCTCGCCCTCGCGTACCTGCTCGCCGGACGGTTCCGCGAAGCCGCCGAGCTGTGCGACCGTGTGTTAGCCGACCCGCTATCGGAGCCAGAGTCCGCGGTCGCGGCCGAGCGGTTCTTGATTGACCCGGTGACCTGTTCGCTGTTGTGGAAGGGGTTCGCCGACTGGCACCTGGGGCGGCCGGCCGACGGGTTGAGGGGAGTTGACAAGGCGGTCTCGCGGGCACGGCAACTGAACCACCCGCACACCATCGTCGTCGCCCTCTGCTTCGCTGCGAACGTGTACTGCTTCCACCAGGATGTGGCGGCCACCCGCCGCCTGTCCGACGAACTGCTCACCGCCACCCGCGAGCACGGGTTTTTCTTCTGGGGAGCGTCCGGGTATATGCTCCGCGGGTGGGCGGTCGCCCGCGACGGTCAGCCGGAGGAGGGGTTGGCCCTGCTGGACCGCGGGATCGAGCAGTGGCAGTCGGGCGGGTGCAAGGCGCAGATGTCCGCGCGGTTCGCCATGCGGGCCGAGGTGCTGCACCGCCTGGGCCAGCGTGTGCAGGCGACGGAGAACCTGCTCATCGCCGAGGCCGACGCCGAAGCCCGCGGCGAGTGGTACTGGCTGGCCGAGATCCAGCGGCAGAAGGTGCTGATGGGCGACAACCCGCCGGGCAGTGCCGGGTTCGGCGACGAGGAAGAGCGGACGCTGGAGGACGCGGTGGAAGCGGCCGACCGCACCGACGGTGTCACCCTGCGGGTGCGGGCCTTGCACTCCCTCCTCGAAGGGGTGCGGGGGCGACGCCCGCGAGACCCGCGGCGGGTGGCCGCCGTAGGCCGCAGGCTGGCGGACGCGCTCGCCGCCCTGGGCGACGCGGCCGGGTGCCCGATCATCCGCCGCGCGCGGGCACTGGTCGGCCGCGCCGAATGACCGCCGCAACGTGTATCTGAAAAAGTCGGTCAATACGTGTCACGCGGTGCTGTGGTAAGCGACTCCTGTGGGCGGGTGGACCAGGTGGTTCACCCGCCCACAGGAGTTTTCTCATGCCACCCCGCCGAATCACCCCGTCCGCTGAACACGGCAAGTCCGTCGCCACCAGCCAACTGTAACCCCACCACTCGGGCGGTCGGAGGTGCGCTGTCCCACCGACCGTCCAACCTCAGGAGCCTCAACATGTCGGTTTCCACCACCAACCCCCGGCCGGTCACCCGCAGCGGCAAGGAGGTGTTGTTCGCCGCGCTCCAGACGATGTGCCTGTTCGCCCTGCCGGTGCTGGCCGTCCTCGGATACGCCGCGGCGGCCGGCGCGCCGTCGGCCAACCCGTTCCCGAGCAACCGCGCCGGCTGGCTGGTGCTCACCGCCGTGGCCGCCATCGGCCTGCTGACCGGCCTGCTGCTGGCGGCCAAGGGCAAGACGTTCTCGCTGGTGCCGGCCAGCAACCCCAGCTTCTACCTGGTGACGAGCGTGCTGCTGGGCGTCGTCGTCTCGTCGGCCGTCGTCATCGCCGTCGTCACCCCGCCGAAGAAGAGCCAGGAGCAGATCTTGTTGGAACAGCAGATGGCAGCGATGCAGCAACAGATCGACACGGAACAGGAGAAACAGCGGACCTTGGCCGCGCAAGTGGCCAACCGGGAGGAAGAGGTCCGCAGGGCCCGCGCGGAGGGCAAGCAGCCGGACCCGGCGAAGGAGCGGGAACTGGCTGACCTGCGGACCCAGTTGGCCGAGAGCAAGAAGAACGAGGAGGCCCTTAAGACCGCGAAGACCACCACCGAGAAGCGGGTCGAGGACCTGGGCAACGGGGCCACCCCGAAGACGCCGGAGGAGGTGGCGAAGGAGAACGATCCCGGGTTGAGCAAGCCGTCGGTCGGCAAGGAGAACCCGGTGCCGACGCTGAACCCGAACCCGGACGGCGGCCTGCCGCCCCCGCCCCCCCCGCCCTCCGGCGGGAAGAAGGACGCGCTCGCCGACGTGGCGAAGGTGGCCGCCATGATCCTAGTCGCCAAGTTCCCCGCGCTGGCCCCGATCGCCGCCGCCCTGGGTCTGAACCTGGGCCTGGGCGGGGTGGAGAAACGGGACCTGCCGGCCGTCACCCAGCGGGCCGGGGAGATCTTCGAGGGCGGCAAGAAGCTGGACATCCCGGCGACGGTGAAGAAGGTGCTGGGCGACCGCTTCCAGAACCCGACGACCGCGATCAACGGTCTCATGGAATTGCTGAAGAGCAGCGACCCGAAGGTGCAGGCACACATCGAGGGGACCATCGGGAAGGCCAAAGCGGTCGAGCTGTTGGAGCAGCTCGAGATGGCAAAGCTGCTGTGGGCACGGCTGGATAAGGTCGCGTACGCGCTGGGCGGCGGGGACAAGGCGCACGAGCTGTGCAAGGAACTGCCGCCCAAGCTGGCCGACTCGGCCGCCCTCACGGAGTACGCGAGCAAGACCCCGGCCAACTTCACCGGCGTCAGCAGTGACATCTGGCGTGCTGTCCTGATCGAGTACGTGAACCAAGCAGCGAAGGGGCAGGCGCTGACCGTCGGCGCGGACGGCAAGCTGGCCCCGTTCACCATGTCCGCCGCCGACGCCACAGCCGCCCGCGACGCAATCAACAAGGCGAAGCCGAAGCCGACCAAGCCGGCGAACGACACCGACAAGGAGTCCGAGGACGGCAGCAAGGTGAAGCCGAAGGACAAGCCCACCACCGGCGACAAGAAGTGAGCCGATGCCGCCCCCGCCGCCGGTGCGGTCAGCGGCGGCTTTTTCCCTTTCACACCACACCGGGGTTCCACGTGGCCACCACCCGCACCAACCCGCTCGCCGATCTGTCCACCCGTCTCGGCCTCCGCTTCGGCCGCTCGGCTCCCACTGCCGCCGACCGGCTGGATCGCCTGTACCAGGCGGCCGGCGGCAGCCGGTTCGAGACGGTGCGGAGCGGGCCGGAGTTGACGAACAAGTTGCTGGACGTGATTACCACCCGCGGGCACAGTTTGTCGTTGGGCTTGCCGGGCTGCGGCAAGACGCACTGCGCCATCGACTCGCTGAACGAGGCCGTGCGGCGGAGGAGCCTGAAGGCGTACCGCATGGTGACGGCCACGAAGGACTTGGCCGGCGAGACGCTGTTCGACCCCATCCTGCGGGTGGACGCGAAAGCCGAGAAGTACATCAGCATCGACCCTGCTGTCGTGGCCGATCTGGTCGGCCGCGACGCGCTGTTGCCGATGTCCGAGAAGATGACGAGGGAGGACGCCATCGCTCGCTGGCAGGAGATGGAGAAGGACGGGCCGGTGTGGTGCGGGGTACTGCTCGACGAACTGACCCGAGCGACGCCGCAGTTTGTCGACCACCTGCTGCCGGTCCTCGAACACTTCGTAATCGTCCTGGACGGTAAACCGCACTTCTGCCCGATCGTGTGGCTGTTCGCCGGGAATCCACCGGGGATGGACTCCACCGCGAGCGTCCTGACTCCCGCATTTTTTTCGAGATTGGCACTTCGCATCAACCTGCTGGATGTGGACCTGGACACGCAGGCCGAACTCATCACCGGGCCGCGCGCCCGCGCCGCCGCCGACCCCCGAGGCGCCGCCGCCGCGCGTGTCGAGGCCCGCGCCGCCGCCGCCGCGCGTGTCGAGGTCCGCGCCGCCGACCCACGGAACTACCCGGAACACTCGCGGCCGCCAGCCGAGATGGTCCGCCTGGCCGCCGCCATCCGCTATCTGTGCTGGGGCATCCCGGTGGACCGCAAGGGGTGCGCGTGGCTGCCCGAACACGTCAAGGCGCTCATCCGCGAGGCGGCCGAGTTGGACGACGACCTGAAATTCGTCATGATCAAGCTGGGCGAACTCCAGCACTTCGGCCCCGACTCCCGCCGCGTCACCGCGTGGGTGCTGAACGCGCAGGCGGACGCCGCCGCCCGCAACGAACCGTTCTCCGAAGAACACCTGTTGCGGACGTGCCAGGACACGCTGCAACTGGGCGCGAAGGACACGTTCACCGAAGGGCACCGGCCGGACTTGATGCGGGACAAGGTGAAGTGCCTTCTGGTGGTGGCACACATCGCCCTGACGAACGAGAAGGTGCGCGAGCGGTTGCTCCGCCGCACCGACTCCCGCGACTTGGCCGCGTCCGTCGCCCCGCGGCTGTTCGCCGACCCGCGGGCGGACGACACCGACCGCCTCGGCCGGCAGATCGACGCACACCACCGCCGGCTGGTTGCCGTCCGGCACCCGGAGGCCGCTGCGCGGAAGGAGGCGCTCGTCGATTTCCTCAACCGCGTGGCGCGGCTGAACCCCCGCACACACGACCCGGCCGCCGCCGTCGTCACCGCCGCCGCCCCGCTGCTGGTCGGGGAGCGGTTCGCCACCGACGCCGACCGCGAGTTCTTCGCCGCCCTGGCCGCGACCGGCCGGTTCACGAGCCTCGGTCGGGCGGTGGCCGAACTCGTCCAAGTTAAACCCGGACGTGAACGCCCGGTGGCCGTGGGTGAACGGGTGCGCGTGGCGGCGTTGTCGGCCCCGCTGTTCAGCCGCCCGCCGCTGCCGAAACGGCTGAGCGACCTGCTCGCCCAGCACCCGATCGCCGAGCCGCATCTCGTCGAGTTCATCCGCCTGTGCGAGGCGCTGTTGGGCGACGCCACCGACGACGCTGCGGCGGTGGCCGCCGGGGACGTGTGGAACGAGCACTTCGCCGCGCGGCCCGACGCCGAGCGTGCGGCCGCTCTGGCCGTGTTCGACGACCTCGCCAGTGATTTCAGCCTCACCCTCCAAGAGCGGGTGCGGAACTTCCGTCAGGGGGTGAAGTGATGAACCCGCTCGCCTGGTTCGGTCTCGCGCTGCTGGCGGTCGTGGCGGTGGCGGTCGTCGTGCGGGCGATCACCCGCCGCGGCCGGTGGGCGGTCGACATCCCGCTGGCCGTGGCCGCCGCGTGCGCCATCGGTGTCGTGGTCGGCGGTCGCGCGGATCGGCCGACCGAAACCGTTGTCATCCTGGACCAGCCGCTCACCCCCGCCCGCCGCAACGAGTTCGCCCGACTGTTGGACAAACTGCGGGCGACGGGCACCGAACGAGTGGCGGTCATCGAAATCTCGCCGGGCGAGCCGGTGGAACCGCACTGGCAATCGCCGACCGCGGAGCCGCGACCGGGCCGGCGGGCGACGCTGCACGAGGCCGTGCAAGCGGGGATCGCGTTCGGGGTCGCGCGCGGGCACTGGGACACGGGGGTGGGCATCGTCCGCCGGTCGGCCGTGCGGGTGGTGGTGACGGTCAGCGACCCGGAGCGGTGGAAAGAACTCGACCCCATCGGGATCGACTCGACCCTCGCCCTGGCCCGCCGCACGGAGACGGTGTTGGACGTGGTGGACCTGACCCGGCACCCGGTGGCGGCGACCGTCGAAGTGTCCTTCCCGTTCCCGCTGCCGGCCGACAAGCCGCTGGACAAGGCCGGCGTTCTGGCCGACGTGACCGTCCGCGCACCGCCGCTGGTGCCGCGTCAGGGGCAAACGATCCACCTGCAAGTGGACGGCATCCTGAACGGCGACGCGGCGGCGGTGGAGCGGTTCGCCGTCTCCGCCGTCGTGTCGGCCGACGGTGCCGTGCGGTTCAAACTGCCGCTCCGGAACTTCCGCCACCCGACGACGCCGGCGCAACCCGTCGTCTTCTCGGCCGGGTTCGCCCTGTGCGAGCTGACCGTGACCGAACCGTCGCCCGGCGGGGTGATGGCGAAGGGGGCGGCGTACCTGCCGGTGAAAGCGGCCACGGTCGCCATCGTGTGCGGCACCGGCAGCGGCCCCGACCGCCTCCGCCCGACGACGGCGACGAACCCGGTGAAAGACCTGCACGACACCGCCACGCCGTTGACCTCCGACCGCGCCAGCCCGCTGGCCAACCTGCTGTGGCAGTTCGAAGCCGACTTCCTCGCCCTGTTGGACACCGACAAGGGGTTGCCTCAGGTGGCCGTGTTGCACGAACTGCCGCCGACGTTCTGGACGAAGAAGACCGTGGAGAAGCTGACGGCGGCAGTGGCGGGCGGGATGCACTTGATGGTGATCGACCCGCCGGTGAAACCGGCCGCCGGCCCGCCGCCGATGAACGACGGCGATCCGGCCTCGGCCGCCCAACTCGCCGCGCTGCTGCCGGGGTTTTCCACCCCGGACTCTCGCGGTGCCGCCGTCGCCCCCCGCCAGACGACCGACCGCACGCCCGTGTTGAACCTGGTGTTCGACTACGGGCGGTTCGGCCGGATCGCGGGACTGCCCGGTGAAGACGGCGCGGCGCTGAGCGGGGCGATGGCGTTTCAGAAGACGGCCGCCGACGCGCTACTGGCCGAGTTGAAGGACGAGGGCGGGCAGCCGCTGGTGACGGGCAAGCTGGTGGAGACGGGCGGCGGGCTGGTGTACGAGACGGCCACGCCGGAACAAGACCGGGTGCGGGTGCGGGTGGCCCCGCGATTGTCCGCCGACGACGAGTTCGCCGACACCCTGCTGCCGTCGGCCATCGACCTGCGGGTGGGGTCGCTGTTCGATAAGGTGCCGACGTTCGGTTTCGCCCGCACCGACACCGGCCTGACGGGCGCGCCGTCGTCCGGGGCGGACCCGCTGGACGACCCGCACCACACGCCGAATCAGGCGGTGGTGGTGTTCGCCGGCTACATCCACCAGCCGCTGCCCGACCCCGCCCGCCCCGCCCTGGTGCAAAAGCCGATCCGCTACCGGCTGGGTGCGGAGTCGTCCGCCAACCGGCTGTTCACCAAGAACGCGGACGGAGCCACGGCGAACGTACTCATCCGCGGCGGAGTCGTGTCCGTCGTGCAGCTCACCCTGCCGGCGTTCCACGCTGGGTTTGAATCCCTCACCAACGTCCAGCCTGGGGTAGCGACCAACGAACTCGCTGGGTTCCGCCAGCCAATGCCGTTCTTCCTCGACACGCAGTTGCCGAAAGACGTGAAGGCGCTTGCCGATTCGGGCAAGTTCCTGCTGACCGCCGACGAGGCCAAAGCGCGGCTCCGCCAGCACACGTTCGACCTGACGCAGCCGACCCGCGCGGCGGACGCCAAGGCGATCGTCGCGAAGCTGGCCGACGAAACGCGCGACCTGTTCCGGTCGCCCCGCACCGGCATGGCCGTGGCCGTGGCCTCGCCCGACCGCTGGGTGGATGAGCGGGTCGGGCCGGTCGCGCCCGAGTCGGAGTTGCGGCGGTGGCAGACGACACCGGGTGAACTGGACTCGAGGTGGCCGGCGGCGGCTCGCACAGCCGCCCCCCGCCGCTTTCGCACGCTGACGACCAACACCGCCATGCCCGTTACCGACCTGCTGTTCGCGGTCGATGTCGGCACGGGCGGGCCGCGGCTCGCCCCGCGGCGGCTGGCGTCCGCCACGGTGGTCGGCAACGGTTCGGTGGCGGTGTTCGGGTACTCGCCGTTCGACACGGCTCCGGGCTGGCGGCTGCCGAACTCGGTTCACGAGAAGGGGGCGACGGTCGCCGACTCGTTCGGCGCGCAGCGGGTGCTGGACGCCGCCTACTTCCTCACCCGGCTGCAACCGCTGCCGACTGCCGCCCCGCGGTTGCGGGAGGTGTCACGCTCGGACGCCCGCGGCGAATTGGAGTTGGTGGCCGACTTCCTGCCGGCGCACGCCGAGCGTGACGAGTTTTGGCGGCCGAGGCTCACCTGGCTGACGCCGAACGGGCCGGTGTCCGAACCGCTCGACGTGGCGGCCGTTTCGGTCACCAGTGGGGAGGTCCGGTACCGCGCGACTCCGCCGGCGATGGCCCCCCTGTTCACGAAGAACACGCCCGACACCATCCCCGTCCGCCCGCTGTTTGGCGGCACCGACCCGACGCACCAGTTGGTCGTCCGCCGGCCGTCGGCGGGGCGGTGGTCCGGTGTCACCGCCTACCACTCGGTCGCCGTCGCCGCGTCGTACTCGGGCGGCGGCACCATGCCCCTGGACTCACTCGGTCCGGTGGGCGGATCGGTTCGGGTGTGGTGGCTGCTTGGCCTGACGGCCGCGCTGCTGGTGGCGGCCGTTGTCCGCGGCTGGTGGCGGTGGCGGCGGCTGTTCCCCCGTCGCACCGTCCAGCCGCCGGAGGCCAAGTACCCGATGGTCCGGTTGGACGTGAGCGCGCTCGTGGAACAGGTCGGCGCGACCGCCGGCATCCCCCGCAGCGGCCGGCGGAACGCGAGTGTGGACCACACCGCCCGCATCACCGGGCGGGACAAGCTGAAGGCCCTGCGTCGGGAAATCATCATCCGTCTGGGGCTGGGCATCGCGGCCGACCCGAAGGTGGAGCGGCGTGTTCACCCGAAGTGCGCGCAGGTGGACATCGCCGTCCACTTGGGGCGGTCGATGCGGGTGACGGGGTCGGGCGGGCTGATGCCGAAGGTGCGGCTGGCGGCGGTGGCCGTGCAGATGGTGGCCGAGATCGCCTGGAGCTTGGCCGGCACGCGGGTGCGGTGCCTGGCCTTCGGGCTGCGTGGCGGCACCCGCATCTGGGGGCCGGCTCCGGCGCGGGACCGCGAGAACGGGTTCATGGAAGAGATCGCGGCGTGGGTGGCGGACACGCCACCGGCGGACGCCGAGCCGCTGGCGGTGGCCGATTGCGAGCCGGGCACGCTGCTGGTGTGGGTGTCCGACTTCCTCACCGAAGAGCCGGCCGAACTGCTCGCCGCCGGCGCGGCCGTCACGGAAGACGCCGGGCAGTTCGCCGCCGTCGCCGTGCGAACGCCCGAGGATGCGGAGCAGGTGGGCGTCGGGCTGGTGGCGCCGCTGGTGGTGCTGGACCGCGCCGGGCTGACGCCGGCCGAACTGCTCGCCGCCATCGACGACCGACTCGCCCTCGCCCGACGGCAGTTCGAGCAGGACGACCGCCCGTTCGCCGTGCTGGAGGCGACGATGAGCGGCGAGGAGATGATCGAGGCGCTGGGCGAGGCCGGCGTCCCCGGTCGGGTGCTGTAACTTCCGGAGGCCGAGGCGATGGACTGGTCATTTTCCGAACTACGGGCCGCGTTCGTCGCCCCGTCCGACGCCTGGTGGGCGGGTGCGGCGGCGGTCGCGGTGGTGCTGGCGATCCTGACGGCGTGGAGTGTGGCCCACTGGCCGCGATGGCTCCCCGCGCCACTGACCGATCTGGAACGGCGTGCGGCGAAGCGACCCGCAGCGGTGCGGCTGCTCGTGTCGGCCGCCGTCCCGCTCGCCGGTGCGGTCGCCACCGCCGGCTTGGTCGCGCTCGTATTCACCCCGCGCCGCCCGTGCGCGCTGGTGCTGTCCGAACGGACGTTGCCCGAAGACCCGCGGGCGTGGGACGCGGTGCCGGCCGAGTTCTCGCGGGTGGATGCCGGGCCGGTGGTGGATCGCGTTCTGGCGGCGGCGGAACAGGCGGGGGCCGAGAAGTGGGTGGCCGCGACCCCGGACGAGCGCGAGCAGTTGCACAAGCTGTGCCTGGCTGAACTGCGGGAGTACGCCGCCGGCCGCCGTGGGCCGGACACCCGGCCGGAGAAGCCGCTGCCCGCGTGGGTGCGGTCGTCGGCCGAGATGACGGTGTTCGCCGCGCTGGCGCGGTGCCTGGAAAATCCGGCCGCCGCGTCGGTGCGGGCGGCGCGGGGTCGGCCGGGCGAGGGGTGGGAACGGGCCGCCCCGCTGGTCGTCCGCGCCGGAATGCCCGACCCGCTCCTGCCCGTGGACGAACCGCCGCGGTCGGCCGTGCGGTTTATGTTGGACGGGCGGGCGGTGCAGCAGAACGGCCGCGTCCAGTTCCGCGTCGCCGTGGAAACGCCGGTCGGCACGCCCGTCACCCCGGTCCCAGTCGAGGTGGCCGACCCGGCGACCGGCCGGCGGGAAGTGCTGACGGTGACGGCCCCGGCGACCGGCTGGCAGGTGGTGACCGTCGATGCGGCCGTCACCGGGTTCACCTCGTCCGCCGCGCTCATCGCCACCGCCGAGGGCGGGGCGGTGCGGACGCCGCTGCCGCTGACCGTCGGGCCGGGGTGGGTGTCAAACTTGGTGGCGGCGGTGCCGGACGCCGCGGCCTTCGACAAGCTGGACACCCTTTGGAAAGCGGTACTCGGCCCCCCGCCGTCCGCCACCCAGCCGCCGACGAACCCGCTCCGCTCGAACAGCATGGCGCGGGGTTGGCAGGTGCCGGAACTGCTGAACGGGGCCGACGTGGCGCGGCCGACCGTTCACGTCCGCGGCGACGAGTTGATCGTCACCGCGCCCGGCCTCGACCCGGACACCATCCCGCCGGGGGTACTCACCTCGGCCCTCGACCTGGCCACCCTGCCGCCGCCCGACGCGGCGGTGCACGGCGACCGCGTGAGCAAGGTCAGCGGCCCGGCGTCCGTCGATTCGTGGATGTCCGTCGGCGTCGGCCTGCCGGACCCGGCCAACACCCTGCCGACCGCGGCCACCGGGATGGACCCGCTCGCCTCCGGCTTCCGCCTGGGGTCGAAGCTGGAAGACGGCCGGGTGAAGCTGGCCCGCGCGGCGGAGCGGTCCGTCGCCGAGTTGGGGCGGGTGAACGGCAAGCCGTTCGTGCGGGTCCGACTGAACCCCGACCGCGAGGCGGTGTGGGTCGGGTCGCCCGGCCAGTCGCACGCCAAGGCCCGCGCGTTCGTCGCCACCCTGGTGTGGGCGTGCAACGTGGTCATCGGCTCCGCCCCGCCCGCCCGTCTTGCCGACGCCCGCCGCGCCGACGACCCCGAACCGACGCCCCTGCTGACGGTCGCCGACGAAGAGGAACTCCGCGACTTGGGCCGCCGGCCGACCGACGGCTGGGCGGTCGCCGCTCTCGCCCTGTTCCTCGGCACCGTCACCGCGTCCGCCTGGATCTGGTCCCGTAAGTCCCACCCGGAGAACTCGACATGAACCGCCTGCTCACCCCCGCGTTCGCACTGTCCGTGCTGACCATGTTCGGCTGCACCGCGGCCACCGACGACCCGACAGCACCGACGGGCCGCTCGCCCGTGGCGAAGGCAGTCGGCACGCCCGCCGTCCCGCAACCGCCCGCCGTCTCAACGGAACCCGTCCTGCCAATCGGCCGGGAACTGGTTGCACTGTTCCCCGCCGATGCCCGTGACTTCCTGCACCAGAAGCAGGTGCCGACCACGGTGCTGAGCCAGTTCGCGGTCGTGCCGGGGTCGTTCAAGCCGACCGGCGAGCTGACCCTCCGCCGCGTGGTGACGGGCCGGTTGGCGGTGGTCCGGCTCAACGACCAGTGGCGGGCGGCCCCACTGCTGCTGCCGGGTGCGGACGTGACGGAGTCGATGATCCCGCTCGCCGGCATCCCGGCCGATGTGAACACACCGGAGGCACTGGCAACGTGGTTCCAATCGCAGCCGGATCGGGTGCTGACGGCGAAGTCGGCCGGCAACAAACCTGTCGCCGTCGCTACGCTCGCCGGGCTGGCCGTGGAATCCCGCGACCTGGGCACGCCTACCGTCACCGCCGCACCCGACGCCGACGTGCCGGCCGTGTCCCTCCTGTCGTTCACCTTCACCGGGCGTGAAATTCCGGCCACGGTCGAGGTCGTGCGTGACGGGTCGCGGTGGCAGGTGACGGGCATCCGCACGCTCGCCGGCGTCTCGCCGCTTGCCTTCCTCAAGGGTGTCATCAAATGACCGACCCGCTCCCCGCGATCCAGGCCGTACTCGAACGGGTGGCCGTTGACGGGTTGCCCGCGCTCGCCCCGTGTGTGGACGAGGAGACGGCCACGCTGCTCCGCGGCACCGCCGCGTTCGCCGCCGTCCGCTCCCGCCTCGTGGTGGCGGCCGACACCTTCGCGGTGTGCGGCGGCGAGGCCCGGTTCCGCGTCGTGCGGTGGTATCCCGGCGCGGCCCACTTCGCCCGCGTCGTCGTCGGCGGGTGGGGCGTATCCCTCGTGTCCGAGTCGGCCGCGCGGCTCGGGCCGGATCGTGTCGTCGGCCTGCCGGACGGCCTCGACACCGTAGACAGCCTGGCCGCGTTCCTCGGCGACACGGCGGCGGTGAAGGTGGTGCGGGTGTACCTCGCGGAGACCGGGGGTTGGTTGCCGCTGAGCGTGTTCGCCGGGTTCGCCGCCGCGAACCCGCGGCTGGGCCGTGTGAGCGTCGTCGCCGTCCACCCGTCCGAGTGCGGAGGGGACCACGCGGGACGGATCGAGTTCCGCGGCGAAGACTGCCCGTTCGCCATCCGGATGAACGTGGTCGGTCTGCGCGTCCTCCGGGTGAACGGCCGCCGCCCGGTTGACGCCTTCCGGCGGATGCTCGGCTGATTTTTCCCCGTCACGCCGACCGCCGCGGTGCGATTGCCAGGATGGATTCCCGCTCGCTCGGAGTATGTCATGCGCCGATTCGTGCTGTTGGCCGCGTTGTGGTGTACCGCCGCCCCGCTCGTCGTTCGGGGGCAACCGCCGAAGCCCGCCGCCACGCCGGACACACTCCTGCGGCAGGCGAACGACCACCTGAAGAAGAGCGAGCTGGCGAAAGACGACCGCCAGAAGCAGGCCGAACTGACCGAGGCGGCAAAAGACCTGCGAGCCGTCCTGGTGGAGTTCCCGACTCATGCGAAGGTGTCGGAAATCAAGCTGACACTGGCCGTCTGCCTGCTCGAGTCGGCCCGGGCTGCCAAGGGGGACGAGGCGGTGAAGCTGCTCAAGGAGGCGGACGAACTGAATGCCGGCGGCGACATCGGGGCCGTCGCCGTGTACCGCCTGGGGGTGGCGCGAACCGAGGGCGAGCCGGTCGGCGCGACGGCGGCGTTTGAACGCTTCCTGAAGGACTTCCCCAAGCACGCCCTGGCGAAGGAGGTGGCGGTGCGGCTGGCCGAACTGCTGCCGCAGAAGGAGGCCAAGCGGGTGATCGAGTTGCTCCGGCCGGTCACGGGCAAGCTAGAGGCGTCGCTGTTCGTCCGCATCGACGGCCAGCCGAAGGCTGACGACCCGGACTCCCCGCTCGTCCTCCGCGCGGCGGGCTTGCTGGCGGAAGCCCTCCGCGCGACCGGCGAGAAGGAGGAGGCGCGGCAGTGGGTGAGACAGATCGTGATGCTGGTGCCCAAGACGCCCGATGGCCTCGCCGCTCGCTGCCGACTCGCCGTCTGGCTGGCCGAAGACGGGAAGTTCGCCGAGGCGGTGAAAGAAGCGACCGATGCCGCCACGGCCGACGCCGAGAGCGGCGTGCCGGTGGCCGCCGAGGTGGTCGGCCTACTGCTCGCCAAAGCGCCGGAAGAGGCGATCAAACTGGCCACCGACGTGCTGACCATGGCGAAGGTGCCGAAGACGTGGGGAGAACTGACCTACTACCGTGGCGTTGCCCGCCAGAGCTTGCAGCGGTTGGACGAGGCGGTGGCTGACTTCGACGCGGCGCGGAAACTGGAGCTGGCCGCCGAACAGAAGAAGGACGTGGAGGCGCGGGCGGCGCAGTGCCGGGAGCAACTGGATTACGCCCGGTTGCTGGACGGGAAGAAACTGCTCGCAGACGGTAAGCCGGCCGACGCCGCGAAGGTGATGGACGGGCTGGCGGCAGATTCGCCGAACGGCAGGTACGCGGCCGAGGCGAACTTCCAAGCGGGTCGGGCGCACGCCCTCCTGCGGGATGCGACGACGGCCCGCAAGCGGTTCGACGCCGCCTCGACCGACCCTGCGTTCGCCGAACTGGCGATGCTGGCCGCCGCGAACCAGGCGTTGGCACTGAACGAGCCGGCCGACGCCCGCAATCGGTTTCAAGCGGCCGAACAGAAGTTCCCGAAGTCGCCCCGTCGGCAAGAGGTGGCTCTGGGGCTGGGCTGCTGCCTGCAACTGGAGAAGAAGCACGCCGAGGCGGAAGAGGCGTTCGCCGCGATTGTGGGCGAACGGACGACGACGCTCAGCGAAGCGGCGGCCCAGTTCCACACGGCCGAATGTCTGGAGGCCCGCCGCCAGGTGCGTCACGCGGCCACCGCCTACGCGAATGCCTCAGTGTACCCGTTCCCGGTCGTCGCTGCCCCCGCCCACCTGCGGGCGGCCACGCTGTACGCCAGCCTGGGCGAACCGACCAGCGCCCGGCTCCACTTCGAGCATCTGACGGGCAAGGAGTTCGCCGGCACGCCGGAGGCCGCCGAGGCCGAGAAGTGGCTGAAGTCGAACCCGAAGTGACGAGCCCGATTGCGCCCCCAATCCCCTGAACCGCGAGGACATCGCCATGACCGCCGGGATTCTCCCGTTCTTCCCGCTCATCCTGCTGAGCGTCGGCCTGCTCGCCCTCATCGGGTGGCGGGCGCGCGAGATGAGCGACCGCCGCCGGTATCCGGCCGCCGCCGGCCGGCTGTTCCTGACGACCATCCCGAACGGCACCGTGCCGACCGACGACGAGTGGCAGGAGGCCGCACTGGTGCAGGGCGGGCCGGTGGCGGCGGTGGTACAGGAAGGGCGTCGGCTGATGGGCCGGCCGGCCGACGAGGCGGCCGAAGCGTTCCGCCGCGCCGCCGCCCGCGAGTTGTCCAAAGTGAAGGGGTGGAACGGCTGGCTGTCTTATGCCGCCCGCGTCGGCCCGCTGTTGGCGCTGTTCACGTGCGTCCTCGCCCTGGTCGGCACGTTCTCCGCCGTGACCGGCGAGGCGGGGCAGTCGGCGCAACTGGCCAAGGGCATCTCGGTGGCACTGCTGCCGACCGTCCTGGGCGTACTTCTGGCCGTGATTGGCGAGACCGCCGCGCAGTTCTTCAACCACAGGCTGCTCGGGTTCGCCACCCGGCTGGATGGCGAGATCGAACAGTTCGCCCGCCACGTGTCGTGCCTGAAACCGCCGACCGAACCGACCGGAGGTGCCGCGTGAAAACGCTCCCGGACATGCTGACGGACGAGACCGAACAGCCGCCGAACTTCACCAACTACGTCGAAGTCCTGCTGCTGATCTTGTTCTTCACGTTGACGGCCGACTTCGGGTCGGCGCGGCACGTGATTCCGGACGATCGCCCCAGCATCGACCGGCCGGGGCCACCGGTGCAGCCGACGCCGCACGACGTGACCGTCATCGTCCAGGCGGAACAGACGGGCCGCGTGTACGACATCGACGGCAAGCGGATGACCTTGGCCGAGCTTCGGACCGAACTGACCACACTGAAGACGCGGCACGGCGACGTGGCCGTGTTCGCCGACGGCTCTTGGTCGGCCCCGAACGGGGCGTTCGTACAGCTCCAGGACCTCGCCGACGCTGCCGGCATCAGGTACTACCGCGTGGTGGACGAGAGCCGCCAGCAATCCCCGTAACCCCCACCGGCCATCGGAGGCACCGCCGTGTTCGGGTCTATCCCCCTTTTCCCCTGGTGGGGCGTGGCGGCGACCGCAGTGACGCTGCTCGCTGCGCTCGCACTCGTCGGCCGCTTCCACTGGGCGAAACTGATGCTGCTGTCGGTCGCGGTCCACGTCGCCGCGGCCGGTGTCTGCTTCACCCGACAGCCGGCGGTGGCGGCCGGGGTGGAGCGGCAGGAGGAACCGCCGGTCGTTCGCCCACCGTCGAAGACCCTCGTGCGGAAGACCGCCCCCGGTGCCACCCCCGGCCGGTCTGTGGAAGTGTCGATGCCCGACTTGTCGGCCGGGGCGGTCGCGCCGGCGACCTCCGCGCCGACGGACTCCCCGACCGGCCCGATCGTCCGGCGGCTCGACCAGCCGACGCCGAACGCTACGGGCACCAAGCCGCTGCCGGTTCAGGATGCGAGGCTGACGGCCGCGCCGGTGGCGGTGGCGGGCGCCGCCCCGCGGGCGACGTTCGCCGACCGCGACCCGTTCATCGCCCCGCCGAATTTGCACACCGCGGCGACGACAGAGGTGGTGACGGGCGGGAAGCGCCCCAGCCCCACCCGGCCGTCGCTGGCCGCCGCCGACGTGCCACTGCCCAAGCCGGGCGCGATTATTCCCCGCTTTGATGGACTTGGCAAGAAGATCGTGTGCGTCGTGGACATCTCCGGGTCGATGGGCGGCGGCAAGCTGCTGGCCACACTGGAAGACCTGATCGTCGTGGTCACGGCCGCGGCGGCCGACACCGAGGTCGGCTTGATCTGCTTCAACAGTCATGTGATCCCCCTCGGCGGCCTTGCCCAACTGCAACCTAAATCGGACAAGTTGCTGGCGGAGTTGGAGCGGCTCGTGAAGGTGAACCGCGAGTTCATGGCACTGGAAGACAATCGAGACTTTGCCGCCATCACCCAGATGCGCGGTACGGGTCAGATCGTCCCCGGCGGGGGCACTAAGCCGCAGCCCGCGCTGGAAGCCGCCCTTGACCTGAAGCCGGACACGGTCGTGCTGCTGACGGACGGCGTGATCGAGCCGACGGATTTGGACCTGGACGCCATCAAGGCGAAAGCCGGCACCATCACCATCCGCGCCGTGGAGATCGGACCCGCCGAGCAGCCGAGTGAGCAGGTGAAGAAAGACCGCCTGATCTACAAGCTCGCCGTCCAGCACGGCGGCGAAGCCAACGAGCCGTACCGCTACGTGCAAGTGCTGAAGGCGGACGCCCCGCCGAAGAAGTGAATTCGCCCCCCAACCCGTGAACCCAGGAGACCCCACCATGACCCGCTGGCTGCCCACACTGCTGACCGCCGGAACCGCCGTCGCCGTCGTCGCCTTGCCCGCCGCCACCCGCGCCGCGCCGGCCGCGAAATCGTCCGCTGTCACCGTCCAACCGGTCGCCGGCGGGTTGACGTTCGACCCGGCCGAACCGTCCGGGGTGAAGGGGTTCAAACCGACCACCGTCGCCGGCCCGACGGCCTCCGAAACCGTCCTCGAATTCGACCTGGCCGCCGGCGACACGCTGGCCGTCGGTCCGGCCGGGGCGAGCCGCACGTTCGTCGGCAAGCGGGTGGCGTTCACCCTGGCCGGGGAGATCAAGAGCGAGCGGACGGAGGGCTGCACGACGATCAAGGAGGAAGCCAAATACCGCTCCACCTTCCCCGGCAAGGGGCCGACGCTGACGCTCGGCGAGCAGGTGAAGATCGTCGTCGAGATCAGCTACAAGCAGGGCCGGTCGCCGGAGACCATGTACGCCACGTTCGACAAGCCGGTGAAGTGGCGGATGGCCGACGGCGGCACCGTCCGCGTGTCGATCCGGTACGACGAGAGCGAGGTGGCATTCGCCCCCCGCGCGGTGACCGCCGGCGAGCGGCAGAAGTACATCGACCCGGAGGTCGACCGGCTCCGTACCCAAGCCCCGCACGTGGAGAACCCGCGGGCGGAGGATCAGAAGTTGCTCCCCGGCACGCTCGGCGAACTGGCCGTGACGGTGGGCGTAACCCGCGACCAATAACATCCCAGGGACAAAAAACTGGATCCGGGTCCGCATGATACCGGATTGCGTTGGTTGGTTATGCTTCGAGGTTCACGCCTCAACTGAACCCCACGGCCCAGAAGACGGTTGCGGTGTCGGCGGCGAGTTTGCGGCAGCGGCGGATCACCCGCCGCAGTTGGCGGTGCCGGTCGAACGTGTCGTTCGCCAACCCCTCCCGCACCAACGCTCAGAACGGCTCGACCGGCTGCAACTCGGGG
Source organism: Planctomycetia bacterium (assembly GCA_031441625.1). Taxonomy (GTDB): domain Bacteria; phylum Planctomycetota; class Planctomycetia; order Gemmatales; family Gemmataceae; genus JALHQU01. Next base: position 1,099 of record JANNQE010000200.1, on the reverse strand, counting down.
GTGCAGGGCGGGAGGAGGTGCAACCGCACGTTCGCCGGCAACGTGTAAAACGCCGGCCGAGATTTGGCTCTTCCGCGGGGCTGATGCAGGGCCGCCGTTAGAATGTCCTGTTCTTGCCTGTCGCGAGTATTCCCAGGGCATCGGGCATGTCGGTTCTCGTCTGCGTGGCACCGGCTGGGTTGGGCGTCACTTCCCGCGTCGTCGGTGCGGACCTGATCGTGATAGCGGCGGTGACGACCTCCCCCGAAGGCGTCTGCCCGGCGTACCGAATGCCGTCCGCCCACGTCCACAGCCGCTACCTTCGCACCGTCGCCGACCTGCCGTCGCACGGCCGGCGGGTGGTGTGGCGGGTCACCGCCCGTCGGTTCCGCTGCCGAACCGCTGGTTGTCCCCGCACCGTCTTCTGCGAACGACTGCCCGCCATCCGCCCGCACGCCCGCGCGACCGACCACCTCGTCCACGCCCAGCGGGACATGGCCCTCGCCGTCGGCGGGGAGGCCGGGTCGCGGCTGTGTCACCGCCCGGCCTTCCCCACCAGCGGCGACACACCGCTCAGGCGGGTGCGGGCCATCCCATCCGCGAACGCTCCCACGCCCCGGGTGCTGGGCGTCGACGACTTCGCCTTCCGCAAGGGGCACGCCTACGGCACGATCCTCATCGACCTGGAACACCGGCGGGTGATCGACCTGCTGCCGGATCGGACCGCCGCCACCCTGACCGCCTGGCTGAAGGACCACCCCGGCATCCAGGTCGTCAGCCGGGACCGGGCGTCGGCGTACTCGCAGGCGGCGACCGAGGCGTTCCCGTGGAAATGCCGGAGCCAGACGGCCAGCTGTCCGGGGTTCGACGGTGCTTCAATTCGGCCACGGCTCATCGCCGTGGAAATGCTCTCGGCGGGAGCAGCATCACCTCCGAATACTTCCGGCTTCAATTCGGCCACGGCTCATCGCCGTGGAAATGCCTGTCCCGCGGGTCCACCCCGGCCATCCGCCGCTCGCTTCAATTCGGCCACGGCTCATCGCCGTGGAAATGCCAGCGAGTTCATGCAAGGGAAGATGGCCGCGGACGAGCTTCAATTCGGCCACGGCTCATCGCCGTG